>JBMYLY010000006.1:0-39129 GCA_049596815.1 Flavobacteriaceae bacterium
GCGAGCTGGGTTCAGAACGTCGTGAGACAGTTCGGTCTCTATCTGTAGTGGGCGCTAGAAATTTGAGTGGATCTGACTCTAGTACGAGAGGACCGAGTTGGACTGACCGCTGGTGTATCTGTTGTTCCGCCAGGAGCATCGCAGAGTAGCTATGTCGGGAAGGGATAAGCGCTGAAAGCATATAAGCACGAAACCCACCACAAGATGAGATTTCTTTTAAGGGTCGTAGGAGATGACTACGTTGATAGGTCACAGGTGTAAAGGCAGTAATGTCATAGCCGAGTGATACTAATTACCCATAAACCTATCGTAACACACTTTTCTTATATTGTTTTTGTGTTATTGCTATTGTCTAAAAATTCTTAATATGATCGTATTGCACGTGTTGTCAGCAGACACACGTGATGCAAGCACAGCCATCGCTGTGTTTGTATACCGATAAGGTGGCTATTGCATTGGGGCTCACCTCTTCCCATCCCGAACAGAGAAGTTAAGCCCAATAGCGCAGATGGTACTGCATTTGTGGGAGAGTATGTCGCCGCCTTCTTTAAACCCCCTTCACTCCGTGTTGGGGGTTTTTTATTGCCCCAATTTATTTGCACAAAAAAAGCCCCATAAAGGAGCTTTTTACTTCCAAATCCTTAATAAACTAACGCTTGGTGGCGGTGCCGCTAATAAGTGTATTTGCAATATTATTTTCCATGTCAAACACCATATGGTCTTCTGCATTGGCGGGGACTTGGTGAGCAAGAGGTTTTAGAAAAAACGGAAGCGCCGAATCGTCTGGATCAGGTTCGATAGATATAACTACGTTGGCTTCGCTCAAATCGGTTGGAAATGTCAATCCATCAGGCGCATTGACCAAAAAATCCTCTCCCGGATAGGCAGGTCCGGGCGTATCACCACTAAATTCATCGGCTTCGTCTGCTGCATCTACACGTGTAAAGGTTCCTGTACTTACTGGCGTACCGTCAATAACAGCCCAGCCTTCGTATTTCCATCCATCAGCCAAATCAGGAAGAGAGAGTCCGGCTACAGCGGGCGGATTGGAATTGTCTAACCACCAAACTCCGCTGTTTTCGTCAGTATCCGCTCCATTTGTTGGCGTGGCCAAGATGTATTTGCCTGTGGCATCAGTAAAGTCACTTCCCAAAGCGGCACTGTGTCCTATGGTCAACGCGGCTACATTGCCGTTAAAATCGCCGGCCAAGATATGTGTGCTACTCGGGTTGGCACTTGGGTCTGGGTCGGGCTCTATGGTAAGTACATAGCGGGTGGCATCTTCCAATTGGGTTCGGTCGATGCTTGTAGTCACATTGCCAGTAGCATCAAAGGTGCCGGTGCTGATGGCTGCTCCATCGACGATGATCCAGCCCTCGTACTGAAAGCCATCATTGAGCGTGGGTAAATTTGACAATTGTACTACCAAATCTTGGTCTGGGTCTTCGTCATCATTGTCGCAGGCTACAAATCCTGAGACCAACAAACACAACAAAAGTAATTTAGAATAATTCATAAAAAATAAGATTAAAAAATGGCGCCTACTTCGCTTTAGGGTCTTTTTTCGGCTTGTTCGGACCAAGCGCCCGTCTACCTAATTGGTAGGTGTTTTGGAGCTTTTTTCGTCTGTCCAAACATCATGCCATGGCATCCAGTAGGTAATTTGAATTTATTTCGATTGCAAAAACGATAACAAATGTTAATACTTTGCCTAATGTTGGATAATATAGGCCAGAAGGATGGCACTGACTATGGCCAATAATTTTGTGCTGTGAAAGCGGTGGCCTTCGGCACTTTCAAAAAGAATGGTGGTAGATACGTGAAGAAAGATCCCAATCACCAAAGCACTGAGTTCTAGGGTGATTTGTTGTAGGCTTTCGATAGTCTGTACTGACCAAGTACCCAGTGGGGTCATCAGCGCGAAGATGCCCAAAAACAACCACGTCTGTAATGGTTTCATATGGGATTGCCATAAAAAATAGGCTATCAGTATGGCTATGGGCAATTTGTGAATCAAGACCCCCCAAATCAGGTGTTCGTGCTGTTCTATGGGGGTACCTTCCAAAAAAGCATGTAGGCACAAACCTGTAAAAAGCCCCCAAGGGAATCCTCCTGAATTGTGAAGGTGTATGTGTCCATGCTCCGCCCCTTTGGAAAAGGATTCTAAGACAATCTGCACCAAAATACCGCCCATTACCCAAAGCCCCAATTGGCTGCTGTGCGCTTGTCCAAAAACCGTGGGTAGCAATTCAAACACGGTGATAGACAGCAAGAATGCCCCGCTAAATGCCAATAATATTTTGACAGGTTTGAGTTGTTTGGGTTTCCATAGGACGACGACCAGCGCACCCAGAACCACTGTGACAAAAGGCAATATCAGATAGGTCATTGCACAATCAGAATTAATCGGCTCGAAGATAGTGGATTGTAGTCAGAAAGTGTGTAGTCTCCGTAAATGGCTTTTATTTCCAACCCCACTTCACTGAGCCAATGTGTAAAATCTTCGAGTTGTAAGGCACGTACGCGTTCTTGAAATTGAAATTTTTCACCCCCTGTTTCAAAGGCGATCTCTTTTGTAATCCAACGCGTGTCCACGCGTCGCTTGATATCAAATTGAATCCCTTCTTTGATGACGCTTTCTTCGGGTATCAAATGTTTGGCTACCCAAGGGGAGTTTAAAAAATCGATAACGCCCACTCCTCCGACTTGTAAATGGTTACGAAAAGCATATAAAGCCTTTAGACTGTCTGCATCATCCTCAAAATATCCAAAGCTTGTAAATAGATTGAGAACACCATCAAATTTTTCATCCAAGGTTTTCCGCATATCGTGTTGTTGAAACTGCAGCCTATCGTTGGCATAAGATTGGGCATGAGATATATTCTTTTGGGATAAATCGATGCCTTTTACATCATAGCCCAGTTGGTTGAGGTATATGGCATGACGTCCTCGGCCACAAGCCACATCCAAAAGCCGTGCATTCTTTGGCAAATCCAAGGAGATCATCAGCTTGTCTATAAACCTTTGGGCTTCTTGTTGGTCGCGGTCGGCATAGAGTATATGGTAGTAGGGGGAGTCGAACCAAGATTCAAACCATGCTTGTGTTGCCATGGTGGCAAAATTACGTTATTTTCCTCTTGTATGGACGCCCGCACCTGTCTACTGCAAGACAGGAATGACATACGGGTGATTCACTACAAAAGTTTTATGCAGATGTCATGCCTGCCTGCTGAATGTCATGCCGTGCCACGACACGGCATCCACCACTCCCTAAGGAGACTCCTGCTTCCGCAGGAGTGACATAAGGTATTTGCCCTAAAAGTAAATAAGCCGGTGTCTGTGCTTTTCTCTACTTTTGCAGTATGAGCCAATCCAATGTCAATTTTGATATGATCGCCAAAACCTTATTTGGTTTCGAATCGGTATTGGCAAATGAGCTTTTGCAACTAGGTGCGCAGTCCATCCAACCCGGGGTGCGCCATGTGCGTTTTCGCGGTGATTTGGGGTTTTTGTACAAAGCCAGTTTGTGTTTGCGAACGGCACTGCGAATATTGGTACCCATTCATAGTGCCAAAATTCAAAAGGAATCTGATTTTTACCAAGCGGTGCTGCGGATTCCATGGGAAGCGTATATGGATTTAGAAACCCGCTTTTCCATTCAGGTCACGCAGTCGAGTGATTTGTTTCGCAACACCATGTTTGCTGCTCAAAAAGCCAAAGACGCCCTTGTAGATCGGTTTCGAAAACAGACTGGCAAACGCCCCAGTGTGGGTCGTGAGGATCCCGATTTGAGTATTCATATACATATCGGCAGGGGCAGGCTTGAAGTTTCTTTGGATGCTTCGGGCGCATCTCTACACCGCCGTGGTTATCGCACTGCGACCAACATTGCGCCCATCAACGAAGTATTGGCAGCGGGCATCTTGTTGTTGTCGGGTTGGAAAGGAGAGACCGATTTTTTAGACCCTATGTGTGGAAGCGGCACCTTACCGATTGAGGCGGCCATGATCGCATGCAACATTCCACCCCAACTCAACCGCAAACAGTTTGCCTTTGAACGTTGGAAAAATTGGGACGCCGATTTGTTTGACCTTATTCGCGCCTCTGCGCTTAAGAAAACACGCGATTTTCAGCATACAATTGTCGGCTATGACAAAGCCCCTTCGGCTGTGCGAAAAGCCCAAGACAATGTAACCCAAGCAGGCCTTTCTGATTTTGTGCAGATCGAGAGACAAGACTTTTTCCGCTCAGCCAAACCCAAACCCGACGCACCCTTGCATTTGGTTTTTAATCCACCCTATGGGGAACGCCTTCCTATTGACATGAAACTCTTTTATGGACGTATCGGAGATACCCTGAAGCAACTTTATCCAAACTCCGATGCCTGGATGATCAGCTCCAATATGGAGGCATTAAAAAATGTGGGTCTCAGAGCCACTCAAAAAACCAAGCTGTTCAATGGCAAACTCGAAAGTCGTTTGGTGCATTACACCCTGTATCAGGGCAGTTTAAAAACCCATAAGCATGCCTAAGACCACCCTTGCTTTTTTGCTAAACCTGTTGTCCTTTGCATTTCTGTTTTTGTTGTTTCGTATGGGGATTGGCAGTGTGTTGCCACTATCGCATTTGCCTTTGTTGTTGGGCTCTGCGGTGTTGGCCAGTTTTGTGGCCCCAAAGTTTTTGGTCAAAGATGGGACGCTGTGGGTGAAGCTGTTTTGGCGGAAAGCGCCTTGGAGGTTGTAGGGCGTTAAATTATTTTATTTTTTAAAGTTACCTTCTTTAGGCTTTTGTTTTGCTAACACTTTTTTAGGATAAAACTTACGCATTTGTAAGAAATATCTTTCAATAAAAAAATCATACTAAAACATTTAATCGTTGTTAAAACCCGTGTTGTGGGGCTTATCCTTGAATTTCATTATAACAAAATAATTTGTCGTACATAAAAACCCTCATTTGCCTCTGAAATAAAGAATTACGATGTTTTACACACTGATAGAGCGTTTGTTTTACCAGGATAAACTCTTTAAATTGCATAATATTTATTCAAATTGGAAAGAAAAAAATAAATTTTGATCGAGGTAATTTATATACTTTACTGACAAAAATATATGTTAAATTATACATCCTCGCTTTTGTTTTTATGGCGCCATTAGATGGTTTTTCGCAGTCCTCAAATGCAGGCTCCAAACTTGTATTGCGTTCAGGTTGAAATGATTTTTTGGTGTCACTTTGAGCACAGACGAGAACTCTAATCAGTCTTTAACCACTTTCAGTGTTTGGCGTACCTTCCGACTGCTGATTTCTATAAAATACACCCCATTTGCCAAATCACTCAAGTCTAAGTTGATGTTTCGATGTTGTACAACATCGGTTTGTGGCCTAAATACCAATGAACCTCGAATATCTCTTACGGCAATTTGTAGGTCGTTCACAGGGTTAGGAAGATATAGCGAAAGATTGCCAGTGGTTGGGTTCGGATAATATTGTATGCGATTTGTATTTACATCGTTGCCGTTAGACAATGTCGTACCTGTAATCACAAAATCATCTATGACTGCACCTTCGTTGTTGACATAGGTGTCTGTGACCATTTTGAATCTAAATATTACATTGGTCTCATCGGATATGGCGCTTAAATCAAAGCTGTATTCGTTAAGTGACCAGTCGGTGGGGGTGTCATCAAGTCCGGTATATTGCGCTAAGGTGGTCCATTGATTACCGCCATCAATTGCGTATTGGAAGAAAAGATAATCCCAACCATATTCAATATCGTATGCCATATAAAATTTGGCTACAGGGTCTGAAATTAAACTTAAATCAAAACAAGGAGATACCAGCTCTGAGTTGGATTGATCTGGATAATTTCCGTTTAAGTTGGTTGCATACGCCATACTTCCGGAGGCAGTTTGGTTTAAGTTGGAACCTTCAGGTATTCCTTTTTCCCACACACTATCGCCTACAATCAACCAATTGTCCTCTGCAGCTTCGTATGAGAAAAGCGTGTTGGTGGTACTGCTTTGGTTGCTAGCGTCTGGAGTGTATTCAAAGTCAACTTCAAGGATGTTATTGTTGGTTTGTTCATCGCCGAATAATACGAGCGTAGTCCGTAAAGAATTGACGTTGTTTTGTAATCCACTGAGTTCGGTCAAATTGACTTGAGTCCATTCACCTGGTGCTAATAGCCCTGACCAGTTTTGATTTGTTGGGGTGTTGTCGTTTAAACGAGTTTCTACGGTAAAACTGCTAATATTTTGATTGCCATTGTTATAAACCCGTAAATAAGGTGAGATGCTGTTGTCACATTTATAATCAGAGGTTCCTAGATTAACAGATAAAAGGTCAATATCTATCTCAGGGACACTTACTTGAGGAATGGGTGTTTGCCAGATCCCACGGCCATAAGTGGAGGCTGTGAGGGTATGGTCATTGATGTTGATTTCGATATCGCTCACTTCCACATTGGGCAGACCTTGAGAAATGGAAGTCCAACTCCCCACTTCATTGTCATAATAATAAACACCCAAAGTGGTGCCGAGGTACAAAGCATCATGGTCGGAGTAGGGTTGGTGTTTCAAGACTCTTTTGAATTCTCCAGGCATACCGGCACTCAGGTCTGTAAAACTTGCACCTCCATCTGTGGATTTTGCAAAGCCATCTGACTCCAAAATCCATACAATATCACTATTGGTGTGGTGCACTTCTATGGATCGAATCACATATCCTGAAGCGCTTGAGTATATCAAAGAAAAAGTCTGTCCTTTGTTGGTGCTTTTGTACACATTATAATTTGTAGACACATAAATGGTGTTGCTATTGTTAGGGTCAAGCTCGATTTGCCTAAGATTCTCCCCGAAATTATGATTGGATACTTTTTGCCAGCTTCCACTTTGTAGTACATACAACTGATCGTAGCCGGCGTACAATTCACCGTTTTTATTGAATTGCATAGGCGTGACCCAATTGCCTTGTGTAGGTCCACTTGTGATGTACTCTCTATTGCTCCACCCTCCAGAACCACCCACTCGGGTGCGGTAGAGATTGCCTCCATATTGGGTCATTCCATAATACCAATCTTCTTGAAACGGATCCACAGCAGTGCCCATACCGTCCCCTCCGTGGTAACTATTCCATTGGGTGCCAGACAAAGCAAAACCGCCACAGTCTTGCAATCCGCTAGCCAATTTGCCTGAGTTGGGTCTAGAGGTTGATACCGTATATATTTGCGCAATCGACAAGGTATTGCTCAAATCTTCAAATGCATCACCATTGTTTGAGGAACGGTAGATGCCTCCATCGGTTCCCGCATAGAGCACCCCATCAAAATACCGCATAAAGTGTATGTCAGCATGGGTAAAGGCTGCGGTTCGGTTGTACCAATAATTCAATTGGCTAAAGTTGTCCCCTCCATCAGTAGATTTCCAAATGTCTAATACCCCGACAAAAACAATATTTGGGTCAACATCTGAAACCGTTAAGGCCATGTCATACCAAGCTTGTGAGCTTTGGAAGATGTCGTCGTTTTCTGCGGTTTTGGCAAAACTCTCACCCCCATCTGTAGATTTGTAAACACCCTGAAAATTGTAGTTTGATGCGGCTGTCAGCACGTAAACGACATTCGGATTAGCTGGGGTCACTTCCAATATGATTCGATCTGCGTTGTCAGGTATGGTGTCTATTTCTGTAAAACTTACACCCCCATCTGTAGTCTTAAAGAACTTAGAAGTGTTGTTGTTGTCGTAACCCACTGCATAAAGGGTGTTGCTATTGCCGGGTTGAAAACGAAAATCCACAATATTTCCCGGAAGTACATTAAACCAAATGTCTCCACCATCAATCGTTTTGTGTAAGCCTTGAGAGGTGGCTACCCAAACCGTGTTAGAGTCTGTTGGGTCAATAAAAATCTCACTGGAACCTTTGTAAACATTGTTGAACTGAAGGCCGGTGACATTCCATGTTTGTCCGCCGTCAAGGGTTTTCATCACTCCGATGCTGTAAGAATCTCCGGCGTCATCATCTCCTGTAGATATGTATATAATTTCAGGATTATTCGGGTCAACAGCAATCCCTGAAACCCCTATTTGTGGCAAGTAATCTGAAAGTGGCGTCCAGTTTGCCCCATCGTCGGTGGATCTCCAAATCCCTCCCGCAGGAGCGCCTATGTATATGGTGTTTGGATTAGAAGGGTCTTTGGCTATGGCATTGATGCGCCCTTGACCACTTATGGATACCGACGAATTGCTTACCACGGCAGGCCCGAGGTTGGTCCAGTTGGCTGTGGGTACACCATTGTTTGCGGTCAAAGCCTCATTTTGGACTTTTTGCTCCCACGCATTCCACAATTCAGAGGGAGGTGCAATGGTTCCATCCGAACGCAGGTAGTGTGACCAGTGTTCTGCCCAGCGCTTAAAAGGTTTGTAGCCACTCCCTTTTTGGCGGTAATCTTTTCCTTCCCAATAGCTGTCAAAAGCTTTGGTGATGTCCTTGAGTTTTACAGCTTCTATATTTTGAGACTGTTGCTGTGGTTGTGTTCCTTTAGCACTGAAGTTTTGTTTGACAAACTCTTTGGTGTAGGGATTATTTGGACTAATCACTTGGGCGTACAGGCCTACGTAGCAACAAAGTAGAATAAAAACAGCAATTTTTTTCATGGCAATAAATACCGTACTAATATAACATTTATAGTTGTTATTTATTTAATTTTAACATTTTTAAGTTCTTGCTACTTGTAAAAAAGCAACCCTACTGCAACAAATCTGGACGTAGCTCTTGAGTGCGTTTATGTGCTTGCTCTTCGCGCCAAGCTTCAATTTTTGGGGTGTTCCCCGAAGTGAGGATTTCGGGTACTTTATGGCCCTTGTATTCGGCAGGCCGTGTGTAGATAGGAGGCGCCAAGAGATTGTCTTGGAAGGAGTCTGTCAAGGCGGAAGTTTCGTTGCCCAAAACACCGGGTATCAAACGAATCAGGCTGTCGCAAAGTACGGCAGCAGCCAATTCACCACCCGATAACACATAATCTCCAATAGAAATCTCATGGGTGACAAACAAATCGCGCACGCGCTGGTCCACGCCTTTGTAGTGTCCACAAAGCACAATGATGTTCTGGAGCAACGAAAGTTGATTGGATACAGATTGATTGAGGGTCTTTCCATCTGGAGTCATGTAGATCACCGCATCGTAATCGCGTTGGGCTTTTAGGGCAGAAATGCATTTGTCAATGGGTTCTACCATCAAGACCATACCTGCACCACCTCCGAAAGGATAATCGTCGACTTGTTTGTAATTGTTAGCCGTATGGTCTCGAAGATTGTGGATGTGGACTTCAACCAGTTTGGCCTCTTGGGCTCTTTTTAGGATAGAGGTCTCAAAAGGGCTTTTTAGCAGTTCAGGTACTACACTGATAATGTCGATGCGCATGATGCAAAGATGCAAGAATTTTGGAGTACAAAAAAAGGCATGACCCTAACAGACATGCCTTTTCCCCTCTTAACCAATCAATCTAATCAAAAAAGAAGCGAATACGCTCACCTTTTTCGTTCATAAACTCAAGTTCGTAAATGCTTTCTTGGTCCCATTTTCGCAAATCGGCCGTCGATTTAATGTTTTTGCCATTGACTCCCGTGATGAGATTGCCGTCTTGAATGCCACGCTGCAACAATCGTCTGTTGCGGAGTTGGGCAATTTTGACACCTTCTTTTAGCTCATATAGCTCCGCCTCGTTGTCGCTCAGGTCTTTCAGGCGCATGCCGTAAAAATCCAAATATGGGTTCGCTTTGAGCTTGACTTGGGCGGTGCGTGTTTTTCCCTCTCTCAGGTAGGTTACCTCAACACGGTCGCCGGGACGTTTGCTGCTTAAATAACCTGTCATGTCAGAAAATTTATTAATGCTGGTGTTGTCAATTTTTACAATGACATCTTCGGCTTGAATACCAGCTTCTTTGGCACCCATTTCCGCTTCAACAGCAGCTACATAGAAGCCCTCAGTTACGTCTATGTTGTACTCCTCAGCAATGCGGGCATTGAGGCCATTGCCACTTACGCCTAACAATGCCTTCTGTACATTGCCAAATTCGATAATATCCTCATAAATCTTGCGCGCAATATTACTAGGTACGGCAAATGAATATCCTATAAAAGTTCCCATGCCATTGCTCGTGATGGCGGTGTTGATGCCTACCAAATCACCATTGGTATTGACGAGTGCCCCTCCGCTATTACCGGAGTTGACAGCCGCATCGGTTTGAATAAAGGATTGGTTGCTGTTGTCGTTGGGGTTGAGGTCACGCGATTTGGCACTTATAATGCCCGCGGTCACCGTAGAATTTAGGTTATAGGGGTTGCCAACTGCCAATACCCACTCTCCAATTTTGGTTTGATCAGAATCAGCAAATCGAACATATGGGAAGGATTGCTCCCCAATGATTTTAATTACCGCAATGTCTGAGCTTGGGTCTGTGCCAACGAGTTCAGCATTAAAAACACGATTGTCGTTGGTGGTTACTTCGATCTGATCGGCACCTTCAATCACATGATTGTTGGTGATAATGTATCCATCTGGTGCTACAATCACTCCCGAACCCATACCAATACGAGGATACTCTCGAGCAGGTCCATATCCAAAATATTCCCAAATATTCGAAGGGGTTTTTGAGCGGTAAGAGCTGGTGTTGGTGATATGCACTACTGCATCGATCGTTCGTGCAGCTGCCTTGGTGAAATCTGTGGTTTCCATGGCTGCCACCTTGTTGTTGGCGGTGTAATTGGTCTGCACTATGGGGGTGGGTTGGGGATTTACAACCACCTTGTGTGGTGTCAAAAAATAGTGATACACACCTACAGCCAACAAGGCACTACATAAAGAAAAACCTAAAAATTTAAGATTTGAATTCATAGCTAGCGTAATTTTTCTAACTCAAATGTACAAGATTACTATCATTCGTTTATTGATTTTAACTAGAATTTAACACCGCAATGGCGCTAAAAAAAGCAATATATTTACGCCGTGAATATTCCTTTTTACAAATACCAGGGTACAGGAAACGATTTTATCATGGTTGACGATCGCACTCGTCAATTTCCAAGAGAAAACCATGACCTCGTTGCCCAGTTATGTCACCGAAGATTGGGCATTGGTGCCGACGGATTGATATTGCTTGACAATCACCCAAGTGAGGATTTTGAAATGATTTATTATAATGCCGATGGTCATTTGGGAAGCTTTTGTGGTAATGGAGGGCGCTGTGTGGTGGCCTTTGCAAATCAATTGGGTCTCATTCAATCACAAACACAATTTACAGCAGCAGACGGCTTGCACAGTGCGCTGATCCAAGACAAGCAAGTTTCACTGGACATGAATCCGGTGACTGAATGGAAAATCAGCGAGGATTTTGTTTTTATGGATACCGGTTCGCCCCATCATGTGACTTTTGTTGAGGATGTTTCCAAGGTTGATGTCGCTGCTGAGGGTGCTGTCATTGCTCACAACAAACACTATGGCCACTCAGGCACCAATGTCAATTTTGTGAGCATGCGCAATGACAATCATATTGATGTACGCACCTTTGAGCGTGGGGTTGAGGCAGAAACGCTTTCTTGTGGTACAGGAGTAACGGCATCTGCAATTGCCGCTTTCCTCGCCCATAAATCATCACAAACCCAAATCCTAGTCCATACACGGGGGGGGCTGTTAAAGGTAGATTTCAAAGCACACAAAGAAAGTTTTTCCGATATTGTGTTACAAGGGCCTACAAAGTGGGTTTTTTCAGGCACTATTGAATTGTAATTCCTTGAAAAAGTTTTTCCAAAAGTTAGTTTTGTCAATGGTTGCTATACCAACCATTTCTTGCTTGCTTTTATGGTGGCTTTTTTTTGCTAGTAATACCCATATCACAAATAAAACACAATCTATTTATATACCTACTGGGACCGATTTTGAGAGTCTGAAATCCATTGTCAAACCCTTTCTGAAAAACAGCACGACATTTGAATGGGCGGCACGCGTAAAACGCTACCACCTCAACCCAAAAGCAGGACATTATGTGTTGGAGCAGGGAATGGGCAACCAAAAACTGATCAACACCCTAAGAGCTCGCAATACAGAAATTGAAGTAGTTTTTAACAACCAACAAACTTTGGCCGAATTGGCGGGGCGGGTCGCACAACAAATCGAAGCCGATAGTATATCTCTGTTAGATGCTTTTAATGATGAGGATTTTTTAAAACAACAGGAACTTAAATCAGACCAAGCGCTTACGTTGTTTATCCCCAATACCTATATGATGTATTGGAATACCGACGCGGTTTCTTTTGCTCAGCGTATGGCCAAAGAAAGTGCGCGCTTTTGGAATCAAAAACGGGAGACACGCCGTAAAACACTCAATATGACCAGAGCTGAGGTCATCACCTTGGCCGCTATTGTTCATCAAGAGTCACGCAAAGCCGATGAACGTCCAAGAGTCGCAGGTGTGTATCTCAACCGCCTAAAACGAGGCATGAAACTTCAGGCAGATCCTACTGTGGTTTATGCGATGAAGAAAAAGGCCAATGATTTTGATTTAGATGTTCGCAGGGTGTTGTACAAAGATTTAAGAATCAAATGCCCATACAATACCTATCGTTACAAAGGCTTGCCCCCCGGACCTATCTGTATGCCCGATATCGATGCAATCGATGCTGTGTTGCAGCCCGAACAACATAGCTATTTGTATTTTGTAGCAGATCCGTCTCGCCCGGGCTATCATCTTTTTGGAAAAACACTTTCCCAACACGCAGCGAACAAGCGTATCTATACACGATGGCTCAACCGCAATGGTATCATGCGTTAGTGAGGTCTTAAAAATGAAAAGATAGCAGGTCTTTTGTGTAGGTCACATCGGACTTTCTTCCACTCAGCTACTTTGCAGGTCTTAATCCATTCACTTGGAAGTGTGAGATCGCATGCCACACTCAAAAGGGTATCGGGTAGTAGGTTTTGAATCAGTTGTTTGAGCAACTCGTTATTCCTATAGGGAGTTTCAATAAATAATTGGGTTTGTTGGGTCGAGGATGAAATTTTTTCAAATTTCTTAATCGCTTGTTTACGCGCACTTTTGTCAATAGGTAAATACCCTTGAAAAGCAAAACTCTGACCGTTAAGCCCAGATGCCATGAGAGCCAAAAGGATGGAGGAGGGGCCAACCATAGGAACTATTTCAACCCCATGCTTATGGGCTAGCGTTACCAAATCTGCACCTGGGTCTGCAACACCTGGGCAACCAGCGTCAGTCACTAAAGCCATATGATGACCTTGCAAACAGGGTTGTAGCATTTCGTCTAACTCCTCGACTTTGGTAAATTTATTTAGGGTCTTCACATACAAGCTGCCCTGTTCTAGGTTTGGGCAGAGGTTTTTGATAAAAAATCGCCCAGCTTTTTCTTTTTCAAACACAAAATGACGAATGTCTTCCAGTTGCTTTTTAACCGACAATGGGATGACCTCAAGGGGCGATGTTTCTCCCAAAGTGTTGGGTGCCAAATAGAGCCTTCCGTATGTGGATGGGTCACGCATCAATAAGATTCTTTGAGGTTTTTGCAAGCGGTTTGTATGAGTTCGAAAACCGTATCGAAGCCTTTCGCACCTCCATAATATGGATCGGGTACGTCGGTGGAGTCTAGTCCGGCAGCCTTGCATAGGAGCTGTACCTTTTGAAGGTCATTTTCGTTCCGGGCCAAGCCGCATACGTCTGTGTAGTTTTGACGGTCCATCACATAGATGGTGTCAAAATCATCAAAGTCAGATGCACCAAACTGACGCGCCCTTTGTTGACCGATGTCAATACCATTTTTTTTGGCTACGGCCATAGACCTCGGGTCGGGCGGATTGCCGATGTGGTAAGCTCCCGTACCTGCAGAATCAATAAAAAAGTTATCATCCAACAAAGACTCAAAAATTCCATGTGCCAAAGGGGATCTGCAAATATTGCCCAAACAAACCACCAAAATGCGATGTGGCATGGTGGTTAACTCGAAAGTTTTTTGGTAAGGTCTTCTACATATTTACGGAACTGTTTGTCCGTAAATGCGAGGTTGTCCACAGTTTTACAAGCGTGGAGTACGGTAGCGTGATCTCTGTGACCAATTTGGTTTCCAATGTTCGCCAGTGACGACTTGGTGAATTTTTTTGCAAAAAACATGGCCAACTGGCGTGCTTGTACAATGTGACGCTTGCGTGTTTTGGATTGAAGCGTAGTAACATCCATTTGGAAGTAGTCCGAAACTACTTTTTGGATGTAATCGATGGAGATCTCTCTTTTGGTATTACGAACAAACTTTTCGACTACTTGCTTGGCCAATTCTAAAGTGACCTCAAGCTTGTTAAATGAAGACTGGGCAATCAATGAAATAATAGCTCCCTCCAGTTCACGAATATTGGTCTTTACCGACTTGGCTACGTATGAAATGATTTCTTCGGGTAGCTCAACTCCATCTCGGTAGAGTTTGTTTTTAAGAATGGAAACTCTCGTTTCATAGTCTGGACGCTGCAGCTCTGCAGACAATCCCCATTTAAAGCGAGACAAAAGACGTTGCTCAATGTCTTGCATATCGACAGGCGCTTTGTCAGAGGTCAAAATGACTTGCTTTCCGTTTTGATGCAAGTGATTGAAAATGTGAAAAAACACATCCTGAGTGCCCGACTTTCCAGAAAAGAATTGTACATCATCTATGATGAGCACGTCAATCAACTGATAGAAGTGGATGAAGTCGTTTCTGTTGTTCTTTTTGATGGCCTCAATATATTGCTGGGTAAATTTCTCAGCAGAAATATACAAGACAGTTTTTTCAGGGTATTTTTCCTTGATGTCAACCCCAATCGCATGCGCAAGGTGTGTTTTACCTAGTCCTACACCACCAAAAACAAGTAGGGGGTTAAAGGAAGTCCCTCCGGGTCGGTTTGCCACTGCCATTCCTGCCGAACGTGCCAGGCGATTGGAATCTCCCTCTAAAAAGTTTTCAAAATTGTAGGAAGGGTTGAGTTGAGACTCTATTTTCAGGTTGCGAATCCCGGGAATTACAAAGGGGTTTTTTAATTCTGATGTTTGATTACGTAGCGGGGCATCCACACTTTGTATATCAATTCCATAACGATTCTTACTAGGAATTTTTTCAGTAAATGGAAGTTTGTTGCCATAGGTGTTTTCCATCTTGATGATGTACACCAATCGGGCTTCTTCTCCTAGTTCTTTTGTCAAAGCAACTTTAAGAATTTTAAGGTAGTGCTCTTCGATCCATTCGTAGAAAAACTTACTTGGAACTTGAACACTTAAAGCAGCGCCGTTAAGCTTGATAGGGACAATGGGCAAGAACCATGTCTTGTAGGCTTGTTGTTGAATATTGTCTTGGACAAAATCCAAGCATCGGCCCCATACAGTTTCAGCTGTTTGCTGCATCTAAAGATGTCTTTGTTATTGTTGTTTTGTTTAGAAAAATGCGAGCAAATTTGAACATAATTCACATCACAATTACACCACAAATATGATGTGAAAAAAAATGAAAAAAAAATGTTTTGGCTATTGAATTTTAAGAAACTTTTATGCATATTATTGCCAGTTCCTAAATACATTTCCATGACAATGAATTCCCACAATGTGTAAGAAAATTCATCACATGGTACTCCGTGCCCGATACAGCGAAACGGATCAAATGGGCTATGTGCATCATGCCAATTATGCGCGATATTTCGAGATGGGTCGCATAGAGTGGCTAAGGTCTCTTGGTGTGAGTTATGCCTCACTGGAATCATCTGGTGTATTGCTGCCCGTCTTGTCCTTGTCGGTGTCCTTTAAGAAGGCCATTTACTTTGATGATGAGCTCACACTTGAGACTCGTTTAGAAACAAAGCCAGATTTGTATTTGGAGTTTACATATAAGCTCTATAACCAAGACAAAATATGTTGTGCCGAAGGTCATACAAAATTGGTTTTTTTGGATGTAAAAAACCGAAAGCCAATGCGTTGCCCCAAAGAGCTTTATGATAAGATTATGAATTCATAAAGATTTCAACTTTATCAACACTGCATTCAAAATTTCGCAGGGGTTTTGCTGGGACTTTTAGCTTTGGTGCTCGCATACCTTTGTTCAATTTTTTTTCACCTGTCAATACGCGGGATTCGTCCCATAATTCTGCATCGATGAAATGTTGTAGGGTTTGTGCGCCACCTTCAACCAAAACCGACTGAAACCCACTTTCAAAGATATGTTTCATGATTTGTTGTAAGGGTTTCTGATCAAAATCTATGCGTATGTAGTGGATATTTTTTTGTTGACCCTCTTTTACATTATTATATATATATGTAGTGTTGTTTGTTTTTAGTGTATCTGCATTGATGCTGCAAGAGGGGTCAATGATCAATCGGGTTGGTGTATTTCCGGACCATAGCCTAACATCCAAGGCTGGATTGTCCATTTCGACCGTTTTTCTGCCTACCAAAATGGCTTGCTCTTCTGCCCTCCATTTATGTACCAGTTGACGTGCGGGTGGTTCTGTTATCCAATGAGGCTGCCCTTTTTTCTGATTATTGGGAGCTATAAATCCATCTTCACTTTGCGCCCATTTTAATATGATGTAAGGGCGTTTTTTTTCAACAGTATTTAAAAAGCGTTTGTTTAACGATCGGCATTCAGATTCCAGAACACCTATTTCTACTTTAACTCCCGAATCTTTGAGGTGCTGTATGCCGCGACCTTGAACAGCCTCAAAAGGGTCCATCATGCCTATCACTACATGTCGGATGCCACTTTCTGCTATCAATTTGCTACAGGGTGGTGTTTTTCCGTAGTGACTACAAGGCTCAAGACTGACTACTAAAGTGGAATGCACCAACTTGGATTTGTCCTTAACTGCTTGGATAGCATGCACTTCAGCATGTGCCTCTCCTGCTTTTTGGTGCCAGCCTTCCCCGATAATTTTGCCATTATACACCACAACTGCACCTACCATCGGGTTGGGGTAGGTGTTACCAAGACCTTTGGCGGCCAAAGTCAAACATCGCTGCATGTAGGGAGTCCAATCCAAAATAAAAAATTGACGTACTTTCCAATCGCAAAAATACACCAAAGAGTTTGTACTGCCCTTTTGATTAATTTGCACATTTTTACAGAATGAAAAATAAGATTCTCAAGTGAACTTGGCACAATTCAAATCCGAATTCAAATCAAATTTGAGCTCATTGTATCCCGATGAGGAAATCGATGAGATTTTTTTCCGTTTGGCAGAACATCATTTGCAAAAATCCAAAGCGGAGACAGTTTTACATTATAATGAGCCACTTGACAAAGAACAAATACTTTTACTTCAAAAAAGCAGCGCACGTCTTCAGCAAGGCGTTCCCATTCAATATGTTGTTGGTACCATTGATTTCGCGGGTTGTGTACTCAATGCCTGTGAAGGGGTTTTGATTCCACGCCCTGAAACCGAAACACTCGTTCATTGGATGGCTCAAGAGCACCCTCAGGGTGGTGAGGTTTTGGATATATGTACGGGTAGTGGCTGCATCGCATTGGGGTTTGCACAGCTCACCCAAGCCAATATAACAGGATGGGACTTTTCGGAAAAAGCACTTGATTGTGCCACCACCAATGCCCAACGCAACCAAATTGCTATGCAAATCCATCTTGTAGATGTGTTTGATTTTCCTGAAACATCAAAATCTTGGGACATCATTGTGTCCAATCCACCCTACGTACTCCATAGAGAAAAATCGACCATGCATACCAATGTGTTAGACCATGAGCCACACGAAGCTTTGTTTGTGTCAGATAACGACCCCATTGTTTTTTACAGGCTTATCACAGATTTTGCAACGACTCATCTCAATCACGGTGGAAGTTTGTATTTTGAGCTAAATCCCCTAACGGCTATGGACGTGAAATCACTTTTAAATACAGTAGGATTTACCGATATTGTGGTCGTAAATGACGTAAGGGGTTTGCCTAGGATGATGCGCGCAAAAAAGCTGTAATGGAAGAAAGAATCAAAGCCTTGAGAAAACAATTGCATGAGCACAATCATGCCTATTATGTGCTAGACCAACCCACCATTGGTGATTATGAGTTTGACATGCTTTTGCGTGAATTGATCGACCTTGAAAAAGCACATCCTGAATATTACGACCCCAACTCTCCTACAATACGAGTGGGGGGTGCAGTTGCCAAAAAATTTCCAACGGTGGTCCACGATCACCCTATGTACTCCTTGGACAATGCCTATGACTTTTCAGAACTGCAGGACTGGGAAACCCGTATCCGAAAAGTGTTAGGTGAGGATTCTATTTCCTACAGTTGTGAGTTGAAATATGACGGCGCATCGATCAGCCTTACTTACGAAGACGGTGTTTTGGTTCGTGCGGTCACTCGAGGTGATGGAGTTCAGGGTGATGAGGTCACTCAAAATGTAAAAACCATTCCTACGGTGCCTCTAAAACTACGCTCAGGCTTTGTCAAAAGATTCGACATAAGAGGTGAAATCATACTGCCTTTGGCAGGTTTTGAAGCCATGAATGCGGAACGTCGTGCAAAGGGTGAACCCCCTTATATGAACCCGCGAAACACCGCTTCGGGCAGTTTGAAACTACAAGACTCGTCTTTGGCTGCCCAACGCCCATTGCAATGTTTTCTGTATCAGATTATCACAGCCGAAGATGTGTTTTCCACCCAAATAGAAGGTCTTCAAACGGCTACAGACTGGGGGTTTCATGTACCCAAACATTTTAAGCACGCCAAAGATTTGAATGATGTGTTGACTTTTGTTCAATACTGGGACACACACAGAAGTGAGTTGCCTTATGAGATTGACGGGGTAGTAATCAAAGTCAATGAACTTCATGCACAGGAGCAATTGGGTTTTACATCCAAATCACCTCGTTGGGCCATTGCCTATAAGTTTAAAACCGAGCGAGTTTATACCTCGCTCAAGTCTGTTGATTATCAAGTGGGACGCACAGGTGCTATCACACCCGTTGCCAATTTAGAGCCTGTGCTGCTAGGTGGTACCATTGTCAAACGTGCATCCTTGCACAACGCCGATCAAATAGAAAAGCTGGATTTATACCTTGGTGATACAGTAGGTGTTGAAAAAGGCGGTGAAATCATACCAAAAATAACGGAGGTAAACTCCGACAAACGTGATTTTAATGCCCAGAAAATACACTACATAACCCATTGCCCAGATTGCCATACCCCTCTGGTGCGAGATAAAGGCGAAGCCCAGCATTATTGCCCCAATGTCGATGGTTGCCCTACCCAAATTATGGGTCGAATCCAACATTTTATTTCTAGAAAAGCCATGGACATAGACGGCTTGGGCAGTGAAACCGTAGTCTTGATGTATAAGCAAGGCTTGTTGCGGAGCTATGCCGATCTCTATTCCTTGACAACATCTCAGTTGTTGCCCTTAGAGCGCATGGCAGAAAAATCGGTATCCAATGCACTCCAAGCCATTGAAAACTCCAAGTCGGTCCCATTTGAGCGGGTCTTATTTGCATTGGGGATACGTTTTGTAGGGCAGACGGTAGCCAAAAAATTAGCCCGTCATTTTGGATCTATAGAAGCCATCGCAATGGCGGATGAAGAGTCATTGTTGGCGGTTGATGAGATCGGTACACGTATTGCGCAGAGCGTAAATGCTTTTTTTGCGAATCCTGTCAATAGGGAAATGATTACAAGACTCAAAGATCATGGATTGCAAATGTCTGTTGATGCTGCTGGATCAAATACCCAATCTGATAAACTTATGGGGCTTGTTTTTGTGGTTTCTGGTGTCTTTGAGCGCTATGGCCGTGATGAAATAAAAGAACTTATAGACTACCATGGAGGAAAGGTGACAGGTAGTTTATCATCAAAAACCGATTATTTGCTTGCGGGTGCCAATATGGGGCCAAGCAAGAAACTCAAAGCTGAAAAACTGGGTATACCTATAATTGATGAAGATATTTTATCAGAAATGATTTCCGAGTAATGTTATTTATATAACTTTTTGTTTTATTTTGAAAAAAAATAAAAGTTTGAATGCCCAAACCCATGATTTAACTAATTTTGCAGCCCTAGATTTATTATGTTCAGAAAAAGAAAAGTCGAAAGAAAACTCAGTCTGTTTGCTCAACGCGAACCGGTAAAGGCGAAGCGCGTTCAGTCAATACTTTGTTTGGTGGATCCTTCACAAGTGTCAATGGAAGAAATTAATTCAAGCTTGGAATTGGTTTTTAAAAATGACAAACCTGAATTTAAATTTGTCTATTATCTAAAAAGAAAGCGCAAGGTTAGTGCTCATTACAATCCCCAATTTAATCGGTATCATTTGCATTGGGACGGCGACTTGATACACCCAAGTTTGCCCGAATTGATCTCTCAAAAATTTGACATCATGTTCAATTACTTCAAAAAAAGCGACCTTACCCTTAAGGCTTTATCCTCGTCCGTTGATGCCGGGTTCCGAGTCGGTTTTTCATCAGTAGACGAGCGTCTAAATGATTTGATTTTAGCGACTGATGTTTTTCATCCCAATCATTTTGTTCAAGAATTTCCCAAATATTATTCAAAAATTAGCACCCATGCCTCAAACTGATTTCCACGGTACCGGAGTTGCATTAGTGACACCATTTAAAGCAGATTTTTCTGTGGATTATGATGCACTCGCTAATAACATCAATTATTTAATTGACAATGGCATCAAGTATTTGGTGGCCTTGGGAACGACGGGAGAATCCCCAACCATTTCGACCTCAGAAAAAATTAAGATTTTTGACTGTTTTACCCAAGTTAATAAAGGTCGAGTTCCTCTAGTGATGGGTATAGGGGGCAATCATACTGCTGCTTTAGAAGAGGCTCTAAAAATGGCAAAAGTCGACGGTTTTCAGGCCATACTTTCTGTTTCTCCTTACTACAACAGACCTAGTCAGGAAGGCATTTACAGACATTATAAAGCTCTCGATGCTTTAACACCGCTTCCTATGATTGTGTATAATGTACCGGGAAGAACCGCATCAAACATCAGTGCAGAAACCACGCTTCGAATCGCACATGATTGCAACAACATTATTGGGATCAAAGAGGCCAGTGGTGATTTGGAGCAAGGAGCTCAAATTCTTGCCGGACGTCCCAAAGATTTTTTTGTATTGTCAGGGGACGACGAAACCGCCATTCCGCTGATTCAAATGGGTGGAGAGGGTGTAATATCGGTAATAGCCGGTGGTTTCCCTAAGACTTTTTCATCGGGAGTAGAAGCCGCGCTTCAGTCTGATAAGAACCGCGCCTCTGAAGTTATGGAATTGATGAGCCCTGTGATTGATCTGTTGTATGAAGAAGGTAATCCTGCCGGTATCAAAGCGGTGTTGCACCAACGAGGTCTTTTGGGTAATCATTTGAGACTTCCATTAATTCCTGCCTCCGAAGATCTTCAAAAAAGAATGCAAGTCTATACGGATCGTTTGGAGTAAACAATAATATTTAAACCAATTAAGTACTTTTGTGCTATGCGAATTCCCAATACTTTACTGTTAATTTTTTTAGTAGCCTTTTTTCTAAGCTCTTGCAACCCCTATCAAAAGGCCCTAAAAAGTGAAGACGTCAAGTTAAAATACGATTTGGCTGAGCAGTACTATGAGGCAGAGGATTACCGGCGTGCTAAAAACCTATTCGAGCAATTGCAACCCAAATACAGGGGTAAACCTCAAGCAGAGCGCATTACTTTTTTCTATGCGAATTGTTTGTTTAAAACAAAAAGCTACATCACTGCCGCTTATCAATTTGAATCTTTTACCAAAGCTTACCCAAAAAGCCAAAAACTGGAAGAGGCCTTTTATATGATGGCATTGAGTTACAGCAAGGTATCTCCGGTTTACAGTTTAGATCAAAAAGACACCTACGAAGCTTTGAACAAACTACAAGAATACATCAACCGGTATCCCGAAAGTGAAAGGCTTGCAGAGGCCAACGTATTGGTCCAAGAATTACGCGAAAAAACAGAACGAAAGGCTTTTGAGGTAGCCAAGCAGTACCACAAAATCAGAGATTACAAGGCCGCCATCAATGCGATTGATAATTTTATTGGAGACCATCCAGGAACACCTTACAGGGAAGAAGCGATGGTGGTGCAATTCCAGTCGGCTTCTATTTTGGCATTAAACAGCGTTTATACCAAAAAAGAGCAGCGTCTGAAAGCTGCCCAAGCCTACTTTAAAGACTTTGTTCGTTCTTATCCCGAATCACCATACTTAGAGGAATGTACTAAGTTGTATGATGAAGTCGGCAAAGAAATCACTACATTTGCAGCCAATTAATTGATTTCGCATGCCTATAAAAGATTCCAACGCCGCTGAAAGTACTGTCACTTATGACCGTAACCAATTAGATGCACCTACAGGTAATATTTATGAAGCTGTTTCTATACTTGCCAAGCGTGCGGTTCAGATCAATGAAGAAATTCGCACAGAACTATTCGAGAAACTCGAAGAATTTGCAACCCCACTAGAAACCCTTGAGGAAATTTTCGAAAACAAAGAACAGATTGAAGTTTCTAAGTTTTACGAAAAACTTCCAAAACCCCATGCGGTTGCTATTGAACAATGGCTTGCAGATAAGATCTACTACCGCCATACCGATAAATCATAACACATTATGCCTGCCCTTCGTGCCAAAAAAGTTTTGCTTGGCATTTCCGGTAGCATAGCCGCCTATAAAACCCCTTCTCTTGTACGGGCTTTAATCAAGGCGGGTGCGGAGGTTCAAGTGGTTTTGACCCCTTCGGCCAAGTCTTTTGTGGCACCTTTGTCCTTATCTACAGTTTCTAACAATCCTGTTTTATCTGAATTTGTCAACGACGAAGAAGAAGTTTGGAACAACCATGTTTCCTTAGGCCTATGGGCCGATCTGATGCTTATAGCTCCCGCTTCCGCCAACACTTTGTCTAAGATGGCGCAAGCAAGCTGTGACAATCTTTTAATGGCGACGTATTTGTCTGCCAGGTGTCCAGTATATTTTGCCCCTGCTATGGATTTGGACATGCACCAACACCCAGCTACCCAAGAGGCTATTGCCAAACTCGAAAGTCGGTCAAATATTCATATTCCCTCAGCAGAGGGGCCTCTGGCAAGTGGTTTGGAAGGGGTAGGGCGTATGCAAGAACCCGATGACATCGTTCGTTTTTTAGAACAAGATTTGGCATCTAAATTGCCTTGGTTGGGAAAAAAAATTCTTGTTACCGCTGGACCCACATACGAATCCATTGACCCGGTACGTTTTATTGGCAATCAATCTTCTGGGAAAATGGGTTACGCAATCGCCAACCAGGCTGCCGATTGGGGCGCAGAGGTTGTATTGATTAGTGGTCCCACAGATAATATGGAACTACATCCTACGATTTCGCTTGAGTCCGTAATGACAGCCGGTCAGATGCACGCCGCTTGTCTTAAGTACTATGATAGTATGGACGTGGTAGTTATGGCAGCTGCAGTTGCTGATTTTAAACCCAAAACCCAAAAAACTTCCAAAATCAAAAAGGATACTCATTTAGACAATCTCTCTCTTGAGCCTACAATAGATATTTTAAATGATTTGGGAGAAAAAAAATCCAAACAATTGTTGGTAGGGTTTGCTCTAGAAACCGAAGATGGTGTAATACATGCAAAACAAAAAATAGCTCGTAAAAATTTAGACGCCATTGTTTTAAACAGTTTGGCTGACAAGGGCGCGGGTTTTGGTCATGACACAAATAAAGTTACCTTTATCAAAAGAGATGGCAGTCATAAAGCCTACCCTTTAAAACCCAAAAAAGAGGTGGCTCAAGATTTGCTGCTAGAAATTAATCAATTGATAAATGATTAGAGCTACAATTATTTGTTTTTTATTTCCTTTTGCGGTCATGGCGCAAGCCATAGATTGCCAGATTACTATAAACGCCGACTTGGTCGACCAGACCAACAAACAAATCTTCCAAACGCTAGAACGTGAGCTCAACGAATTTGTCAATTCCACCTCATGGACAGATCAACAATCAGATGACCATAACCGAATTCAGTGTGCCATGGTCATTACTGTGGAAAGTTATCAGGATGATAGAGTTCAGGCCAACCTTCAGGTGCAATCATCACGACCCGTTTTTAATGCTTCTTACACGACACCCCTTTTGAATCGAAAGGATGACAACTTTAGCTTTGATTACCAAGAATTTGAATCCCTCAATTTTAACCCTAACAATACCAATACCAACTTGGTCGCTTTGATGGCATATTATGTATATGTAATTTTGGGTATGGACGCTGATAGTTTCTCTCCCCTAGGAGGAGACGCATACTACCAACAAGCACGTAAAATTGTTGACCTTTCTCAAAGAGCCGGGTTTTCGGGGTGGAATCAATCTGAAAGCAGAAATAACAGGTATTGGCTCATAGATCAGTTGACCTCACCTGCTTTTCACGGATTTAGAGAGGCTGTTTATAGCTACCACCGAATGGGTTTGGACCAAATGAACGACCGACCCGATTTGGGCAAACAAGGCATCGCAGATAGTGTGAAAGTCCTTCGTGAATTGACTCAAAGAAGACCCAATCCTCTTGTAGTCCAGACGTTTTTTGATGCCAAATCGGATGAGGTGGTTCAGGTTTTTAGCGGTGGCCCCACTTTTGACACCAAAACTTTGGTAGAGGATCTCAATCGAGTGGCTCCATTTTTTACTTCCAAATGGGGTGAAATCAAATAAGGACAATCCCCGCGAATAAGCTATATTTGGATGACTTAAACCTTTGGTTTTGATTCGTTCGATTTCCATAAAGAATTTTGCACTCATTGATGACATTCATGTCTCTTTTGGAGACAAGCTCAATGTTATAACGGGCGAAACAGGTTCTGGAAAGTCCATTGTTTTAGAGGCGCTTTCTTTGGCATTGGGCACACGAGCCGATTTGTCGGCCGTTCGTGATACCCAAAAAAAATGTGTAGTGGAGGTGGTATTTGAAATAGAACCTCTCCAATTGGAGAAAGTGTTCATGGAAATGGATTTGGATTATGAATCCGAAACCTACTTTCGAAGGGAAATCCTACCCTCCGGAAAGTCGCGCGCCTTTGTCAATGACACGCCTGTCAATCTGGATCAGATGCGTAGTCTGGGTCATATGTTGGTTGACATTCATACTCAGCGTCAAACCATTTCGCTAACGGACCCCAATTTTTATATTGACTTGCTTGACAACTACAGCGGATGCACAGCATTGAGAAAACAGTATCAACGCACTTTAGAAGATTTCCGTTACATCCAAAAGGAACACAATGCTTTGGTAGAAGCGCAGCAGCAAGCTCAAGAATCTTATGACTACAATAAATACCAACTCGATGAACTTGTACAATTAGGTCTTTATGTCGGAATTCAAGATGAACTTGAAAAAGAACGCGACCGACTTCAGTATGCTACCGATATTGAACAAGCATTGTCACAGGCCCAACAACTCATAGGGCAAGAAAATTTGGGATTGTCCGACCAAATGAGCCAGTTAAAAAGTGTTTTGGCCAAACTAGAGGATTTTGGCAGTCAATATGCGGAGTTGGCTTCTCAGGTAAAAAATCTTTGGTTTGAGCTAGATGACCTAGCTGGTGCTGTAGAAAATCACCACCAAAACATCACTCATGACCCGAATCGCTTGGAACAGTTGAGTCAAAAACTGAGCAGTATTTATGCGTTGCAGAACAAACATAAAGTTCATGATGTTCAAGGCTTATTAGAAAAGCAAAACCATTTGGAGCAGCTGTGTGCAGTAGTGCAAGAGGGCGAGTCGGCTAGCAATGCACTCAAATCACGAATGGACATAGCCGAAAAAGAGGCAAAAGCCTTGGCTTCAGAACTGTCTGATATACGAACTAAAAATGCACCTGTGTTGGCCACGGCAATAGCTGCCGGATTGGGCAGCCTGGGCATGGAGCATGCTAGGTTTCAATTTGATTTTCAAGAAGACACATCTTTAACGACCAACGGAAAGGATAAAGTTTCTTTTTTGTTTTCGGCAAACAAAGGTGTCGCTTTTGGTGCTTTACATAAAATAGCTTCTGGTGGTGAATTGTCTCGAATCATGCTAGTTGTTAAATCCATTATGGCCCAACATAAATCATTACCATGCCTCATTCTCGACGAAATTGATACGGGTGTTTCTGGTGAGATGGCCAAGGCGATGGCCAATTTGATGAAACAAATGAGCCATCAAAACCAACTGATTGCGATTACCCACCTCCCACAGATAGCAGCTATAGGCGACACCCACATCAAAGTGTTTAAATCTTCTGACGATTCCACTACGAAAACCTTTGCTAAGTCCTTAGAGGGCGAGGATAGGGTACTTGAAATTGCCCAAATGCTAGACGGCAAGCAAGCTACTCAGGCAGCACGCATTCACGCTGAAGAGTTGTTGAATTAGTGCTATCTTTGCTGAAAAATTTTTCAGTACATGTCTTACAATCTTTTAGAAGGAAAAAAAGGAATCATTTTTGGGGCCCTTGATGAAAATTCCATTGCTTGGCAAACCGCTTTGCGTGTTCATGAGGAAGGCGGCTCTTTTGTTTTAACAAACGCCCCTGTGGCCATGCGAATGGGTGCCATCCAAAGTTTGGCTGATCAAACCAATACCCAAGTCATTCCTGCTGATGCGACCTCTGTTGAGGATTTGGAACAACTCATCGATCAGTCGACGGAAATCCTCGGTGGTAAACTAGACTTTGTGTTGCACTCCATAGGCATGTCTGTCAACGTTCGAAAAGGGCGTGCATACACCGATCAAAACCATGATTGGACGTCAAAAGGTTGGGATGTATCTGCGGTATCTTTTCACAAGCTTATGCAGACCCTCTACAAAAAGGATGCGATGAACGAGTGGGGGAGTATTGTCGCTTTGAGCTATATGGCTGCCCAGCGTGTTTTTCCTGATTATAACGATATGGCTGACAACAAAGCATATTTGGAGTCCATAGCGCGTAGTTTTGGGTATTTTTTTGGTCGTGACAAAAAAGTAAGGGTCAATACCATTTCGCAATCTCCCACACCAACCACAGCTGGCAAAGGCGTGAAAGGGTTTGATGGCTTTATTTCTTATGCTGAAAAGATGTCTCCTCTTGGCAATGCGACGGCCTTGGATTGTGCCAACTATACTGTTTCTCTTTTCTCAGATTTGACTAAACGTGTGACCCTTCAGAACCTATACAACGATGGAGGTTTTTCTAATATGGGAGTTAGTGATGCTGTGATGGAGCTATTTGAGCAACAACAGGACGAATAAAACCCAAAATCATGCTGTTTAGGGGCATTACCAAACGTTTCACGGCGTTTAAACATTCTAAAATCGCCCCTGTATTTGTATTGGTTTCACTTTTTATATGGTTAACCTCAGCCTTGTCTGAGCAACACTCGGCTGAAGTCGCCGTTTATATCAGTTATACAGAATTAGGCGAACATCAATACCTCGAAAGTTCAGAGCCGCAGAAAGCAACTTTTAATTGCACAGGGACAGGATTTAGATTGATGTTGGCACGTATGTTTCCACAAACCATACCAGTGATTGCGAGTGATTTAGAACAGCAGAATGGGACTTTTGATATCCAAAAACGTGTATTGGTAGCATATATAGAGAATCATTTTGATGGCAACCTGATGATGGATATTCAAAACTTTGTTGCCTTGAAAACCCCCATTCGTAAAGCCGTCGGGCGTAGTCTGGCGGTGCGTTTGATAGATTCGGTGGCTGTGAAGGCCGGCTATGGCTGGACATCAAATTACACATTCACTCCTGATTCTCTGTATGTGTCAGGCCCTGAGGCTATTGTAAACACATTGGAGTATGCGTATGTAACACATGGTCTTGCGTCACCCAATTCAGAAAATATTGACGCAACATTCAACTTAATAGAACACGATAAGGGCCCATTGCAGTGGTCTCAGACAGTGGTACGTGCGCAAAGGGCCGTATCTCGTTTTACTGAGCACAGTTTGCGTGTGCCTATAGAAGTACTACAGACTAATATGCAAGGCGAGATACAGCTGATCCCTTTAAATACAGAACTGTTTCTTAGCGTTCCATTGGATTTCGTCAAAAAATTGAAACCTACAGATTTTCGCGTCGTTTGTGAATACAATGAGCGTTTGTCTACAGGGGTTCTGCCGCTTACCGTATTGGAATCTCCCAAACAAGTACGTATTTTGAGACTCAATCCAAAAGAAGTCCAGTTTTTACTTAGAAAATGATTCAGATAGGAATTACCGGAGGCATAGGAAGTGGAAAAACTACAGTTTGTCAGTTGTTTACCCTTCGAGGTGTGCCTGTTTACTATGCAGACCAACGTGCCAAAGAGCTTCTGGAAAGTTCTTCTGCCCTTCGGGAATCGATAATTAAACGATTTGGTTCGGAAAGTTATACAGGTTTCAAGCCCAACCGATCCTTTTTGGCTGAAATTGTTTTTTCGGACGCAAATGCACTCAAGGATCTTAATGCCTTTGTACACCCACTTGTATCCGCTGATTATGAAGACTGGTTACAAAATCAAACATCAGATTTGTGTGTGTATGAGGCTGCCATACTCTTTGAACACAATAGACAAAAAGATTTTGACGCGGTTGTTTTGGTGGTAGCTCCCAAAGAAGCTCGCATACAACGTGTGCAAAATAGAGATGGATGGGTTGCGTCAAAAATTATCTCTCGTATGAACCACCAATGGCCTGAAGAAAAGACACGTCCATTGGCAGACTATATTATTGAGAATATTTCACTCGACGACACCAGAGATCAAGTGGCCTCAGTCTACCAATCTATTATAGCGCGTTTTGGCTTGGATTAATTTGTATTTTTAAGAAAATAAATATTAGTACATGAAACGTGGGTTGTTTCCACTGCTGATTACATCGATGTCCCTGGCCATGTTGGGGATTATTTTGGTGCAAGTATTTTGGATTCAGACCAACCTAAACAACCGAGAAAGACAATTTGAGCTTAGTGTCAGTTTGGCTTTGGCCGATGTTTCTGAAAAGTTAAAGGAAAGAGAATTTCAAGATTATTTGGCTGTATATCAAAAGATGATTGACAGTATCGGTGCGCCCAAGGCTTCCCAGCTTACAGAAGTTTTTCAATATATAGACCGCAGCCCTAGTGAGAATAAAACCTTCGTTTACCAACAAGGCATCATTGAGGACAATTACAATATCTATCCTCAACTATTCGATTCCTTATCCACAGACACCCTCCCCATTTTTGATTATCGTACTGTCAAATCTACCACCATCATTGATGAAAGTTTTGAAGACGAGATTGAAAGGATGAGTTCAGTAGAGCGTTTGCAACGCATCGAGCGTATGCCCAATTTGGACAAGGCCAAATACGAGAGTATTTTTATGGATTTTGCGGCCACCAAGCCTATTCAAAAACGGTTGAGCACCTTAGAGTTGGAGTTGTTACTACGGCAAGAACTTCAGGTGCGTAACATACGAATCCCGTTTGAGTTTCGTGTCTTTGATGGCAATCGAATGACGGTTGTAGGGTCAGAGAATTATCTTGCCTATTTGGGCGAGAATCAATTTAAAACCCCCCTGTTTCTTCGATTAGATGACAGCAGTCGTTATGAGTTGCGATTGGCTTTTCCGGGTCAAACTCGTTTTGTAAGGTCCTCAGTTTTGAACTCTGTGTTGTTGTCTTTGCTCTTTATCATCATCATACTAGTGGTTTTTGGGATTTCCTTGTCTCAGATTTTAAAGCAGAAAAAAATATCTGAAATAAAGACCGATTTCATCAACAATATGACGCATGAATTCAAAACCCCTATTGCTACGATAAATTTGGCTTTGGATGCACTTGTCAATCCCAAAGTAGTGGGCGACTCAAAAAAGGTATCAAACTATTTGGGTATGATACGTCATGAAAACAAGCGCATGAACACCCAAGTTGAGCATGTGCTTCAGATTTCACAATTGGAGAAAAAAGAACTTGATCTTTTAAAAGAATCTATGGATCCCATGAAGACTCTGCGCCAGGCTTTAGATCATGTTAGGTTGATGATAGAGCAACGTGGGGGCAGTCTGATTGAAAACTTTGACCCCAAACTCATCAAGATGAATGTGTCAAAAGTACATTTGACCAACGTTTGGGTGAATCTACTCGAAAATGCAGTCAAATATTCCCCCGACGTGTTGGAAGTCACAGTAAACACTCGTGTCAGCGATGATGGTTTTGAAGTCCAAATCAAAGACCGCGGAAAAGGTATGAGCGCGAGTGTCAGAAAACGGATTTTTGATAAGTTTTACAGAGAACCCACCGGAAACATCCACAATGTAAAGGGGCATGGGTTGGGCTTGTCATACGTAAAGCAAATTATCTCCCTACATTCTGGCACGATTTCTGTTGAAAGTGAACCCAAACAAGGAAGTACTTTTACGGTATTCCTTCCGATTGATTAAATTGCAGTATGAAGATGCCTTCCAAACATATTTTACTTGTTGAAGATGACACCAATTTTGGAGCCATCCTCAGAGATTACCTACAACTCAATGGCTACAAAGTGCAATTGGCTAGAAATGGACTTGAGGGATTTGAAAAATTTCGCAAAGCACAGTTTGATCTTTGTGTACTCGATGTGATGATGCCCTACAAAGATGGCTTTACATTGGCCAAAGAAATCAGGGCTAAAAACAAAGAAATCCCCTTGGTTTTTCTGACTGCTAAGTCTATGAAAGAAGATGTGTTGCACGGCTATAAGATTGGCGCAGATGACTATCTGACTAAACCTTTTGACTCTGAAATTTTGCTTCAAAAAATCGAAGTTTTACTAAAAAGAACACAGTCCCAAAACTTCAAACCCAACGGAGAGGTACACTTTGACATTGGTGCTTTTCACTTTAATTCAAGATTACGGACTTTAAGTTATAAAAACAATGCGCCCATCAGTTTGTCACCTAAAGAAAGCCAGCTTTTGTTTTTATTGGTGCAAAATAAAGACGATCTATTGACGCGTGAGCAAGCACTCACTCAAATTTGGCACGATGACAATTACTTTACCTCACGCAGTATGGATGTCTATATCGCCAAATTGCGAAAATACTTAAAGCAGGACCCTAGTGTTGAAATCACCAATATCCACGGAGAGGGGTTCCGGCTGATTACTGCTTAACCTCTAGGGTGGAACTTCAATAAACTTTTTTTCAAGTGTTTTTTGCTCATGTGTAGGTACCGCTCTGTGGTGGTGATGTTGGCATGTCCCAACATCTGCTGCACCGTGCTTATGTCCGCACCATTTTCAACCAAATGGGTGGCGAAAGAGTGTCGCAGGCTGTGCGGGCTGATTTTTTTGTCGATACCAGCTTTTGCAGCTGCCCTTCTTATTATAAGAAACACCATAGCACGCGTAAGGTGTTTGCCACGATTGTTTAAGAATAAAAAATCTTCTTGCCCCCTTGTGGGCACGACCCTATGTTGAAGATATTGTATGATATATTTTCTTGCTGAATTTGCTATGGGAACAAAGCGTTCTTTGTTTCCCTTACCCAATACCTTAATCAGCTCTTCTTCAAAAAACAAATCAGACAAACGAAGACTTACCAATTCACTGACGCGTAAGCCACAACTGTATAAAAGTTCAACAATGGCCATATTGCGCAGTTCCAATGGCTTGTCGTTGTCAAAGCTTGCAATCAGCGCATCTACTTCGGCCACTGATAGGGTAGTCGGTAGGTTTGACCCTAGCTTGGGAGATTCAATAAGGTTGATTGGGTTGGTTTTTCTCAAATCTTCCAACATCAGATAATCAAAAAACAAACGCAGTCCCGATAACAATCTCGCTTGAGAAGGTGGTTGGAGGCTTTTTGACGACTCGTAAACAAATGTTTGCACATCCGAAGTTTGAATATCGATAGGGGAGATAGGGTTGTTGTGATCGCTCAGAAACCGAATCAATTTTAGCACATCGAAACGATAATTTTCTATAGAATTTTGTGATAGCCCACGCTCAAGTTTGAGGTAGTTTAAAAAGTCTGTCAAAGCATCTTTCCAAAGCATATGCAAAAATAAAGCATCTGAGGTTAAGATTGGGTTTGCTATTTTTGTAAAAAATCTGACATGAAGATTTCCATCATCAACGGCCCAAACCTAAATCTATTAGGCACACGCGAGCCCGAAGTTTACGGCAACCAAAACTTTGCCGCTTATTTTGAGCAATTGCAAACTCAGTACCCCGATTTGACGTTGAGCTACTACCAGTCCAATGTGGAGGGAGAGCTGATCAATGAGTTGCATCGTGTGGGCTTCGAATCAGATGGAATCATTCTCAATGCGGCAGCCTACACCCACACATCTGTGGGGCTAGGTGATGCCGTAAAAGCCATTCAGTCGCCTGTTGTGGAGGTGCATATTTCGAACACTTTCGCGAGAGAAGATTTTCGTCATACATCCTATATCACACCCAATGCAAAAGGGCTTATTCTAGGATTTGGACTTGATGTGTATCGCTTGGCAATCGATAGCTTTTTGACTTCTTAAATCGGTCGGTGTTTGTTGGTGCTTGTCAGGGTTTTATGAATAAACCAGTCTACCATTTTATCAGGCAAGTAATAAGCCATGAGCTTAAAAACCAACTTATTTCGATGTACGATGTAGCGTGTTTTTGGGTTTTTTCCTTCAATGCATTTGAGCAGCAGATTTGAAATACGTACTACAGGCAGTGCGGTTCGCTCGGCATTCTCTATCATGGCATTGGCTTTTTTCAGCACATCATTGTAGTCGGTTTCTGCAAAGGGCGCCATGCTATTTAGGTTTTTTTTCCATATCTCAGTTTTGATGGGCCCAGGTTCTATGGCTATCACTTTGATCCTATAACGCCTCAATTCTCTTCTGTATACATCTGTCATGCTTTCTAAAGCATGTTTGGAGATAGAGTAGGCACCATTGAAAGGGGAGTTGAATAAACCAGATATGGAGCTGATGTTGATGATACGTCCCGGGAGGCCATTAAAGTTTGGGTCTGCACCCAATAAGGGTAAAAATAAGTTTGTCACCCTGCGTACGGCTTTGAGATTGATATCTAACTGCTTTTCAAAATCATCTTCACTTAGATGCTGCAAGGGGCCCGGAACAGCAATTCCGGCATTGTTTATAAGGGCTGTCAGTTCGGAACATTGGTCAAAAACAATTTGACACGCTTTGGACATGGTTTTAGAATCTTGAACATCAAACACCAACGGGGTAAAGCGTTCCGGATAGGCATTTTGCAGTATGGCTGCGTCTGTTTCTTTGCGGACACTGCCGAAAATATGATAGCCCTCTTGATGGAGCAAACGAAGGGCATCACGACCAATCCCCGTAGAGACGCCTGTGATAACGATGTTTTTTGTCATGATAAGTAAGTTGTTTTTCAAGGTACAAAAAAAGCAGCACAAAGTGCTGCTTATCTCTTTGTTGGATGACAGGGTTTTATATATGAATTACCTCATCGTAGGCTGCAGCAACTGCCTCCATCATGGCTTCGCTCATCGTGGGGTGGGGGTGCACTGCCTTTAGGATTTCGTGACCTGTAGTTTCGAGTTTTCTTGCCACTACGGCCTCTGCTATCATGTCTGTTACTCCGGCACCTATCATATGACAGCCGAGCCATTCACCATACTTGGCATCAAAAATCACTTTGATAAATCCGTCTGTGTGGCCTCCTGCTTGGGCTTTGCCCGAGGCGGTAAATGGGAATTTCCCTACTTTGATGTCAAAGCCTTGGTCCTTGGCTTGGGCTTCGGTATAGCCCACTGAAGCAATTTCAGGCTGGCTATAGGTACAACCTGGAATGTTGTTGTAGTCAATAGGTTCTACGTCCATACCTGCAATTTTTTCAACACACAAAATACCCTCGGCAGAGGCTACGTGTGCTAAGGCTTGCCCGGAAGTCACATCTCCAATGGCATAATACCCTGGCAGGTTGGTTTGGTAGTACTCGTTGACCAAAATTTTGTCTCTATCAGTGGCAATTCCCAAATCTTCCAATCCGATGTTCTCGATGTTGGTTTTGATACCTACTGCTGACAATACGACATCAGCGTCGATAAGCTCCTCACCTTTGGCTGTTTTTACAGTAACTTTTACACCTTCTCCAGAAGTGTCAACCTGGGTAACTTCTGAGCTGGTCATCACTTTAATACCACTTTTTGTAAAACTGCGTTCCATCTGCTTGGAAACATCGTCGTCTTCGACAGGGACAATTTTAGGCAGGTATTCCACAACAGTCACCTCCGTACCCATTGCGTTGTAGAAATAGGCAAATTCCACTCCGATAGCACCCGAACCTACAACGACCATCTTTTTGGGTTGTTTGGGCAGGGTCATGGCCTCACGATAGCCAATGACTTTTTTGCCATCTTGTGGCAAGCTAGGAAGCTCACGCGAACGTGCTCCGGTGGCAATAATAATGTGATCGGCTTCGTGAATGGATTCTGTGCCGTCTTCGGCAGTCACGGCCACTTGTTTCCCTTTTTTGAGGGTGCCATATCCGAAGATGACCTCGATTTTGTTTTTCTTCATCAAGAACTGAACCCCTTTACTCATGGTGTCAGCAACGTTACGACTGCGGTTCACAACGGCATCAAAATCTTTATCGTAGTTATCGACCTTCAACCCATAGTCTTCAGCATGTTTGAGGTAGTCAAAAACTTGTGCAGATTTAATGAGTGCCTTGGTCGGGATACAACCCCAATTCAGACAAACGCCTCCCAAACTTTCTTTTTCAACAATGGCAGTCTTTAGGCCCAATTGTGACGCACGAATGGCAGTCACATAACCTCCGGGTCCGCTGCCCAATACAATAACATCAAATTTGCTCATGTGTTTTGTTTGCTGGCAAAAATACAAAACAATGACCGATTTACAGGGCTAAATCGCAACTATGACTTTTTAAAATCTAAGCTCACAGAATTGACACAATAACGCCTTTGGGTAGGGGTGGGACCATCGTTAAATACATGCCCTAAATGACCACCACAATGGGTACATAGAATCTCTGTTCGTATCATTCCGTGCGATTTGTCAGCCTCATAGCGAACCCTGCCGGGAATGGCTTCTGAAAAACTGGGCCATCCACAACCACTTTCAAATTTGGCTGTGCTTTCAAAAAGGGGCGTATTGCAGCCTTTACATACGTAGGTTCCTTTTTCAAAATGAATATTGTATTCCCCTGTGTGTGGGTATTCGGTTCCCTTTTCTCTGAGCACCCTATAGGCCTCAGTAGTCAAGGAGGCTCTCCAAGCTTCATCTGATTTTTTAAATGGATAATCACTCATCTTTTGCTGTAAAATGCAAAGCTGCTGAATTGATACAATGTCGTTTTCCTGTGGTTTTTCTTGGACCGTCGCTAAACATATGACCCAAATGCCCACCACATTGAGAACACAACAGTTCAGTACGTGCATATCCGATATTGTAGTCCACATCATATACTACCGCATCTTGGATAGCACGGTCAAAAGAGGGCCATCCACTCCCCGAATCATATTTGTGTTCGGATTCATAGAGCGGTTGCTCACATCCTGCGCACCGGTAGACCCCTTTTTGGTAATGTTTATCATAGACTCCACTAAAGGCTCGCTCTGTTCCCGCTTGACGCAACACATAGTAAGCCATGGGGCTCAATTGGGCTTTCCATTGGGCTTCGCTTTTTTGAATGGAAAATGTATGCTTTTCAACAGATGGTTTTTGTGCGCAACCATAAACCCCCATCAATAGAACTGCAACAAGAAAATTTCTCATGAGTGGTTGTTTATAAAAGTTAGCACTTTGTCAATGACATCTTGATTTCTCAATATGCGTCGGTGTCCCAAACCTTGTGTCAATAACAGGCTGGCATTTTTGGAAACTTTGTGTAGATCATGGGCATAGGATATGGGAACTTCATAATCATTTTCGTCGTGTATGATGTGTATTGGGATGGGCAATTGTTTCACAGCATTGCTGCCAGAATAACTTTCCAAAGACTGTCCAAAACGTTTTTCAACAATATCAATCATGCGATCAGCGATGTTGTCTGTAAAATCCATTTTACGTGTGTAGTCTAAAAACACATTTTTTATTTTGTCACCCGAACCAATTGTAGTTAGGGTTTTAAACTTCAAACCTTCACGTGCTGCATTTAGGGACACCATCCCACCCATGGAGTGACCAATGATGTGGTCAAAAGGGCCAAAGTGGTTGTAAACCTCTTTTGTGCATGCAACAAATTCCACAATGTTGGTGGTCTTCCCTTCTGACTGCCCATGTGCAGGTGCATCAAAAGAAACAATTTCCATGCCAGATTGATGCAAGGCTTTGGCCAACGCTTGAAGTTGAGTAGCCCGACCACTCCAGCCGTGTAATAAGAGCACCTTTTGCCCTTTGTTAGGCAGGCGATAGATGTGAATTGTTTTTTTGATTTCGGGCACAAATAGTTTGTCTTGTTGGCTATTGTTCAACATGTGTTTTTCCCTGTTGGGGGTGGGAAATCGTTGGGGTCTAAAGAAAAAATACATCCCCATGGTTGTGGCCAACCGCAAAGACAGCCGTTCTGAGGTACGGGCGCACCAGCGGATTAGGGGTGGAACCTGAAAAGGGGTAGGGGGATTTTCTTTTTTCATAGCTAGCTTGTCAACAAATAAAATTGATTTTTTGGCGTTATGCAAATGATTTTTTTTGGTTAATTTGGTCGGGTAACTAACAACAATGAAGCATCTTCAAAAAGGCAGCAAGCGTCTTATACGCGCTTGGGTTTCCTATGATTGGGCCAATTCCGTTTATTTTTTAGTCATTACTTCCACTGTTTTTCCCATCTACTATGGTGCTCTGTTTGGTGATGATTTATACATTGATTTTCTTGGGCAATCTATGAAAAACACGGCCTTGATTAGCTATACCACCGCGGCGGCTTTTGCTTTGGTGGCCATGATTTCACCAATACTTTCTGGTATTGCAGATTATATGGGTAACAAAAAACGCTTTATGCAATTTTTTTGCTACCTCGGAGCCTTGTCGTGCGCGGGTTTGTACTGGTTTGAGTTGGAAAGTATTTATTTGGGCTTGCTATTCTACTTTTTGGCATCCGTGGGGGCTTGGTCGAGTTTGGTGTTTTACAACTCTTACCTTCCAGATATTGCCCATCCCGAACAAATGGATCGTGCCAGTGCTTTGGGCTTTTCTATGGGCTATGTGGGCAGTGTGATTTTGCTATTATTCAACCTAGCCATGGTTTTAAACCCGCATTGGTTTGGTATCACAGGCACAGAGGGGGAGGCAGCAATGAAAGCCATGAAATATTCTTTTATTTCTGTAGGAATTTGGTGGATTGGGTTTAGCCAAATCGCTTTTCGGTTTTTACCTCGTGGCAACAAAGACAATGTGTTGACCAATGAAATCATACTGAATGGCTACAGAGAATTGCGCTCTGTGTGGAACAGTTTGTCGGGGCTACCACATCTGAAGCGCTACATAGGGGCGTTTTTTGTGTTTAGTATGGCCCTACAAACAGTGATGTTGGTGGCCGCCTATTTTGGTGAACAAGAGGTGGCTTGGGGAGAAGGCGAAAAAACCATGGGTCTTATTGTGAGTATAATGATCATACAGTTGATAGCCATCATCGGTGCCATGCTGACTGCTAAGTTTTCGGAACGGTTCGGAAATGTGCCCGTATTGATTTTTCTAAACTTTGTATGGGTCGCCCTGTGCGTATATGCCTATTTTGTGGTTACGCCTTTGCAGTTTTACATAGCTGCAGGTTTGGTGGGCCTCTCCATGGGAGGCATACAAGCTTTGGCACGCTCGACTTATTCAAAGCTCATTCCAGACACAGAAGACACAACCTCATACTTTAGTTTTTACGATGTTTCCGAAAAAATCGGTATCGTTATCGGAATGGTACTCTATGGTACGATAGACCAACTCACAGGAAGCATGCGCAATGCTATCCTATTCTTTTTGGCGTTCTTTCTAATAGGAGCGTTGTTGTTGCGACGTATGCACAAAAAGCAAGTGCAGTCAGTCTTCTGATGAAGACTTGACCACACGTTTTTTCACGATCTTACTACTGCTGTGATTTGAAATTTCTATGGAGTAAGGGTCACCACTGTACTGTACATCTCCAGAACCTAAGACCTTTATTTCCAAGTGCTCTGAGCTATACACATCCGCATCTCCTGAACCCAAAATAGAAACTTTCACTCCCTTGGATTTTAGGTTTTTGGCATCCAAATCTCCAGAACCGGTAACCTTGCCTTTAAACGATTTGCTGTTGCCTGACAAGGTGATGTCTCCTGAACCGATAATATCTGCCACCACAATTCCTGAATCCAAAGTGAGCTCCATATCCCCAGACCCTACCAAATTGAGGTCTATGTTTTCTGTCTTTAGGGTAAAATCACTTTCAATATCACCCGAACCAGTAAGACTTAGCCCGCTGATTTCTTCAATAGGGACCGTGATGGTTATGTCGTGATTTCGGCTGGGTCTGAGAGAGACATTGTTTTTGACATCGATGGTCAATTTTCCTTTTCGTACTTCAGTTTCGATAAAGGGCAGTAAATTGGATTCACCCTCGATAGTGATTTGACCTTCTTTGCCATCTACCAATATCACATCAAAAAAAGAGACCAAATGGATTTTGTCGTAGCCTTGGGTTTGTCGGGTTTCGGTAATCTGTTCTTGATTGCCTTTGATTTTCTTGGTCCATTGTGCGTGGCCGACGACCATACCCAATAACAAAATAGAAACAATTGTTTTCATGATAATAAGAATTTGAGTTTACATTAAAAAGATAGATTGGGGTTTTTGTTACATCCTTGGCATGGATATTGAAAAAGTATAAGCGTAAACGTTTATGTACTTGGCTATATGGGAAAAGCCGTCGTATTTACTGACAATATTTCTCGTTCCATATGCAAACCGACAAAATGACACTCTATTTATGGCGCAATCTAAACTTATTTCACTTGCCAATCTTTCTTTAGAAGATTTAGAAGAAGACGCAGACCTGATTCCATTGATGACTACCGACGATGAAGAGGTTATCTCCAAAGAGCCGGTTCCGGAAATCATTCCTATCCTTCCCCTTCGCAACACCGTTCTTTTCCCTGGTGTTGTGATTCCGATTACGGCA
>JBMYLY010000007.1:0-36876 GCA_049596815.1 Flavobacteriaceae bacterium
AAACCGTCTCCCCAGAAAACAAAAAAAGCGACCGTGACTAAAGGAACACGGCTCGAAATACACCTCCCACATTTGCGTCACAATCTGATGCAAATACGCAGTCGGTTGCAACCCGACACCAAAGTCTTAGCTGTGGTCAAGTCTTTTGCTTATGGAGCCGATGCAGTCGCCGTCAGCCAGTGTTTGGTAGATGAAGGCATCGACTATTTGGGAGTGGCCTATGTGGCAGAAGGGGTTGCCTTGCGTGAAGCAGGGATAGAAATTCCTATTTTGGTGCTACACCCACAAACCCACGAACTCTCTCGATTGGTCGCACACCAACTAGAACCCAGCGTGTATGGTTGGCATGTGTTCAATGCCCTACAAAAGGTGTTAGAAAAAGAAGGGGTAGACACTTACCCCATTCATCTAAAATTCAACACCGGACTCAACCGACTCGGTTTCTCTACCGACCAAGCCCAAGCCGTTTGGGAACAAATCGAATCTTATAATATGAAAGTACAAGGGGTGCTTTCTCATTTGGCGGCCACCGAAGACCCTGACGAAAAGAATTTTACCCAACATCAACTTCAGGAGTTTGAAGCCCTTTTGCCCATTTTTGGTCCTGACCCTATTTACCACGTCCTTAACACCTCGGGGATTTTTAACTATCCGAACGCCCAATACGATATGGTTCGAAGTGGAATTGGCTTGAATGGATATGGAAATGAAGCTGAGGTTAGTGCACAGCTCAAACCTGTGGTCGTACTTAAAACAAATATTTCTCAAATCCACCAAGTCCTGCCAGGGAGTTCTGTGGGCTACAACCGTGGTTATGTCGCCTCGCAAACAACCCATTCAGCCACCCTTCCTTTGGGTCATGCAGACGGCATCGGACGCCAATACGGAAAAGGGAAAGGAGCTGTATGGATTCATGGTCGTAAAGCCCCCATATTAGGCAATGTATGTATGGATATGATTATGGTCGATGTGACTGAGATCGATTGTGCTGAAGGAGACGAAGTTGTGGTCTTTGGCCATCCCAACCAAAGCGCAGAAACCTTTGCCGAAAAAGCAGGCACCATCTCGTATGAGGTCCTTACTGCCATCTCACAAAGGGTGAAACGTGTGGTCATTGACGACTAGATTGTTATTTTTGTGACTTTTTGTTATTTTTTTGATAATTTCGATTTCTTTGATGGGAAAGGGGGATTTTATGGCTACTTTTGCCATCCAAAATTGAAATAAATGAAAGTTGCAGTTGTCGGAGCCACCGGGATGGTAGGCGAAATCATGAGAAGCGTACTCGAAGAGCGTAATTTTCCTTTAACAGAGTTTATTCCGGTAGCCTCGGAACGTTCGGTTGGAAAGAAGGTCGCTTTCAACGGCAAAGACTTCAGTGTTGTGGGCTTGCAAACCGCTGTGGATATGGCGCCCGACTTGGCACTGTTCTCTGCAGGTGGGGACACCTCACTTGAATGGGCGCCCAAGTTTGCCGCAGTCGGCACCACAGTGATCGACAACTCATCGGCATGGCGTATGCATCCCGACCACAAATTGGTCGTACCCGAAATCAATGCCGATGCACTTACGCCTGATGATAAAATCATTGCCAACCCCAACTGCTCCACCATACAAATGGTCATGGCCTTGGCGCCTATCCATAAAAAATATGGCATCCAAAGAGTGGTCGTATCTACCTACCAATCCATCACCGGAACAGGTGTGAAGGCGGTGCAACAGCTCGAAAACGAATATCAAGGCATTGAGGGTGAAAAAGCTTATCCGCACCCCATTCACCGCAACGCTTTGCCTCACTGCGATGTGTTTTTGGAAAACGGCTACACAAAAGAAGAGATGAAGTTGGTCAACGAAACCCACAAAATTCTTGACCCCAATATTCGGGTGACGGCCACGGCCGTACGCATCCCCGTTGTGGGCGGACACAGTGAATCTGTAAATCTAACATTGAGTGAAGCTCCCAATTTGGACGAAGTTCGCTCGATTCTGTCAGAAACTCCTGGAATTGTGGTGCAAGACGATCTAAACAACAACGACTATCCCATGCCCTTGACGGCTGCCAACAAAGATGAAGTATTTGTGGGGCGCATTCGGAAAGATGAGTCTCAAGAAAAGGGACTCAACTTGTGGATTGTCGCTGACAACCTACGAAAAGGAGCCGCTACCAATACCGTTCAAATCGCGGAAGTATTGCACAGCAAAGGCTGGGTATAAAAATATTAGTACATTAGTGTTCTAATCCTACATTAATGTGTTATGAAAACCCTAATCTATTCTGCCGTAATTATCGCTTTGTATTCCTGTCAAAACACCCCTGAATTGGTGTATCCTGAGACCCGAAAAGACAACGTTGTTGACTCCTATTTTGGTGAACAAGTCCCTGACCCCTATCGTTGGTTAGAGGATGACATGTCTGACGAGACCGCCGCTTGGGTAGGCGAACAAAACAAGCTTACATTCGGGTATTTAGATAAAATCCCGTTTAGAGATGAACTCCAAAAACGCCTGGAGAAGATCTGGAATTATGAAAAAATCGGTACCCCTTTTGAGGAGGGAGATTATACCTATTTCTACAAAAACTCTGGCCTACAAAATCACTATGTGCTGTACCGCCGAAAAGGAGACAATACGCCCGAAGTGTTTTTGGATCCCAACAACTTTTCAGAGGACGGCACTACCTCTTTGGCAGGATTGAGTTTTTCAAAAAACGGTCATTTGCTCGCCTACTCCATTTCGGAAGGGGGAAGTGATTGGAGAAAAATCATCACACTCGATGCCGAGACCAAAACACAAATCGGCGACACCCTGGCAGACATCAAGTTTAGCGGGATTTCATGGAAAGCCAACGAAGGCTTTTATTACTCGTCTTATGACAAGCCCAAAGGGAGTGAGCTTTCGGCCAAAACTGACCAACACAAATTGTATTACCACAAAGTGGGCACCCCTCAAAGTGAGGATAAGTTGGTCTTTGGAGGAGAGAAAAAATACCGATATGTGAGCGGCTATGTCACTGAAGATGCGCGCTATTTGATCATATCTGCGTCCAAGTCTACTTCGGGAAACAAGTTGTTTGTCAAAGACCTCCAGAACCCTGTCAGTGCGATTGTCACTGTTTTGGACAATTATGACTCGGACACTTACTTGTTAGACAATGACGGAAGCACCCTCTACTTTGTAACCAACTTGAACGCGCCCAACAAAAAAATTGTACGTACAGAGGCTTCAAAGCCCCAGCCCGCTCACTGGATCGATGTGATTCCAGAAACAGAACATGTCTTAAGCCCTTCAAGGGGCGGTGGCTATCTATTTGCCGAATATATGATCGATGCCATTTCTAAGGTATACCAATACGACTATCAGGGCCAGCGCATCCGAGAAATTGAACTTCCTGGACTGGGAAGTGCAGGTGGTTTTGGAGGGAAGAAAACACAAAAAACCTTGTACTTCAGTTTTTCAAATTATTACACCCCTGGTTCCTATTTTGCCTATGACCCAACTACGGGTGAAACGACTCCCTACTGGAAGCCTGAAATTGCCTTTACTCCCAATGATTACGAGTCCAAACAGGTCTTTTACAGCTCTAAAGACGGCACAAAAGTGCCTATGATCATCACCTATAAAAAAGGAACGTCATTGAATGGCCAGAACCCCACCATCCTCTATGGCTATGGCGGATTTAACATCAGCCTGACCCCTTCGTTTAGTGTGGTCAATGCCACTTGGATGGCCTTGGGCGGGGTGTATGCGGTGCCCAATCTGCGTGGAGGAGGCGAATATGGAAAAGAGTGGCACAAAGCCGGAACACAGTTCCAAAAGCAAAATGTCTTTGACGATTTTATCGCTGCTGCAGAATTTTTGATTCAAGAGGGATATACTTCCCCCGAATACTTAGCCATTAGAGGCGGATCTAACGGGGGCTTACTCGTTGGTGCCACCATGACACAACGCCCCGATTTGGCCAAAGTTGCTTTGCCTGCTGTAGGTGTGTTGGACATGTTGCGCTACCACACCTTTACCGCAGGGGCAGGATGGGCCTACGATTTTGGCACTTCAGAGCAATCCGAAGAAATGTTTCATTACCTAAAAGGCTATTCTCCTTTACACAACATTGAAGAAGGAACCCACTATCCTGCGACCCTAGTCACGACGGGAGATCACGATGATAGAGTCGTCCCGGCACACTCTTTTAAATTTGCTGCTGAACTGCAAGACAAACATCAAGGAGAAAATCCGGTATTGGTACGAATAGAAACCGATGCAGGGCATGGGGCAGGGACACCTACCTCAAAATCCATAGCCCTTTATGCAGATGTTTTTGGGTTTACGCTCCACAATATGGGCATACGTACTTTGCCCAACGAGAAGCAATAGATCAGTTCTATTTTGGTGGATTCATTTCAAAATCCTCCATAAACTTAGTGGTGTAGTTTCCAGCGACAAAATCCGGGTGATCCATCAGTTGTCTATGGAAAGGAATCGTGGTGTTGACACCCTCAATAAAAAACTCGTCCAACGCACGCCTCATCTTATTGATGGCCTCCTCCCTTGTTTGGGCGGTGGTAATAAGCTTGGCAATCATAGAGTCGTAGTGAGGTGGAATCATATAACCACTATACACGTGGGTGTCCAAACGCACACCGTGCCCACCTGGGGTGTGTAGGGTGCGAATAAGTCCCGGAGCCGGACGGAAACCGTTGTGAGGATCCTCGGCATTGATGCGACATTCGATGGCGTGCATCTTTGGGAAATAATCTTTACCACTGAGTTTCTCACCCGCTGCCACCTTGATCTGTTCTGCAATCAAATCATAATCGATGACTTGTTCTGTGATAGGGTGCTCTACCTGAATACGGGTATTCATTTCCATAAAATAGAAATTACGGTGTTTGTCCACCAAAAACTCTACGGTTCCGGCACCTTCGTATTTGATATATTCGGCTGCCTTCACCGCAGCGGCACCCATCTTTTTACGCAACGCATCAGTCATAAAAGGAGAGGGTGTCTCCTCAACCAATTTTTGGTGGCGGCGCTGGATAGAGCAGTCACGCTCAGAAAGGTGACAAGCTTTGCCATAAGAGTCTCCCACAATTTGAATCTCTATATGTCGTGGTTCCTCTATGAGTTTTTCCATATACATACCGTCATTGCCAAAGGCCGCCTTGGCTTCCTGTCGGGCACTGTCCCACGCCTTTTGCAAGTCGTCTGGTGACCAAACAGCACGCATACCTTTGCCTCCACCTCCGGCAGTAGCCTTCAGCATGACAGGGTAGCCAACTTTCTTGGCCAGTTTTTTACAAGCTGCAAAATCTTCTATCAGACCCTCAGAACCTGGTATGGTGGGTACGCCTGCGGCTTTCATCGTCGCTTTGGCAGTGGCTTTGTCCCCCATTTTTTCAATCATCTCGCTAGAAGCACCGATAAATTTGATCTTGTGTTCGTCACATATTTTAGAAAACTTGGCGTTTTCTGACAAAAAACCATAGCCAGGATGAATGGCGTCTGCATTGGTAATCTCAGCGGCAGCTATGATGTTGGGAATCTTCAAATAGGACTCCGAACTCGGGGCAGGACCTATACAAACTGCTTCATCGGCAAACTTTACATGCAAGCTTTCTTCGTCTGCTTTGGAATAAACCGCTACGGTCTTGATGCCCATCTCACGACAGGTTCGTATCACACGAAGGGCAATCTCGCCACGATTGGCAATAAGCACTTTTTTAAACATAGTGTTTCTTTTTTGGTGGCTTATGATGGATCAATTACAAACAAAGGCTGGTCAAACTCTACAGGGGAGGCGTCCTCCACCAATACCTTAACAATAGTTCCCGAAATTTCGGACTCTATTTCGTTAAAAAGTTTCATCGCCTCTACCACACAAAGGACATCACCTTCTTTAACTTCAGTTCCCACTTCTACAAAATTGGGTTTGTCTGGAGAAGGACGGCGATAAAAAGTACCAATAATAGGAGATTTGATGGTAATCAGACCCTCATCGGTGTCTTGAGGAGCTGCTGCCGCTGGAGCCACTGGGGCTGGTGCTGCTACAGGGATCGGGGCCGCCACTGGGGCTGCTTCCACAACCGGTGTTGAAACCACTTGCTGTACCACTCCGTCTTGAGTTTTTATGGTGAGTTTAACATCGCCCAACTCTAATTGGACTTCACTGACGCCAGTTTTGGCTACAAACTTGATTAGGTTTTGAATCTCTTTGAGTTCCATAATAATTTGTGTTAGTGTTTTGTTGAGTTATAGGCCCATTTGAGCCATGATGCGCCCCAGGTGAATCCACCACCGAAAGCTGCAAATATTAAATTGTCTCCTTTTTTAAATTGATGCTCGTAGTCAGACAGCAATAGTGGTAGCGTAGCTGCCGTGGTATTGCCGTAGTGCTCAATATTGGTCAATACTTTTTCTTGATCGACCCCCACACGTGTTGCCGTGGCATCAATGATACGTTTGTTGGCTTGATGAGGGACCAAATACTGAATGTCTTGGTGGGAAAGCTGGTTGCGCTCTAGGATTTGAGCGGCAGCATCAGCCATATTAGAGACCGCAAATTTGAATACTGTTTTCCCGTCTTGTTGTAAAAAATGCTGCTTGGTTGCAACGGTTTCGGCAGAGGCAGGCTTCAAAGACCCTCCGGCTTCTATACGAAGATGTTCGCGTCCGATACCATCTACTCGAAAATACTCATCTTGCATCCCTAAGCCTTCGTCGTTGGGCTCGAATAAAACTGCTCCCGCACCATCGCCAAAAATGATACAAGTCGTGCGGTCTTCATAATCCACAATCGAAGACATTTTATCTGCTCCGATGAGCAGTACTTTTTGATACCTTCCACTAGAAATATAAGCTGCAGCCGTGGACATTCCATATAAAAAACCTGAACAAGCCGCTTGCAGGTCATAGCCAAAAGCTTCAGTGGCTCCAATTTCACTCGCCACATAGGCTGCCGTAGCCGCTACGGACATATCGGGAGTGGCCGTACACACAAGTACACAATCAATATCTTTTGGATTGATGTTACCACGTTGGAGCAAATCTTGAGCCGCACGGATGGCCATGTAGGAAGTGCCTTGGTCGGGTTCGCTCAGTATGCGACGTTCAGAAATTCCGGTTCTTGAGCGAATCCAAGCATCAGTGGTTTCTACCATTTGCTCAAGGTCTTTGTTGCTCAACACTTTGTCGGGAACATAGGCCCCAACGGCGGTTATGGCGGCGGTTTGCTTTTCGTTCATTTGAGTTGTTTTTGGTCAAAAAACACGCAAATAGGGCGGAAAATTAGTAAAATTTGGCGGTTTTGGCCTAAAAAAAACTATTTTTTTGAATTTTTATGCCAATAAAAAAACGCCTCAGAGAAGCGTTTTATAAATTAAGTAACAGAAATAAAGATTTTATGCGGTTTCTGCAGTATTGTCGATCAATACTTTGCCTCGGTAGTACAACTTGCCCTCATGCCAATGTGCACGGTGGTACAAATGAGACTCTCCCGTAGTGGAGCAAACCGCAACTTGAGGAGCGGTTGCTTTGTAGTGGGTGCGTCGTTTGTCACGACGTGTTTTCGATGTTTTTCTTTTAGGATGCGCCATGGCTCTATTATTATTCTTTTAATTTCTTTAATGCATCCCAACGCGGATCCGTGCCGCTTTGGGAGGTTTTGTCTTCCGAGGGTCTCAGCTCTTCTAGCCTGTGGAGTATGTCAGAATCCAAGCTGCCATCTTCAACGCCTGGATGAACTCTTTTTTGTGGTATGCTCAATACCAAAAGCTCATAGATATGTTGAGAAACATCAAAACTGTGTGCCCCATGTGGAAGCACCAACAAATCTTCATGATCATCGCTAAAGTCCGGCCCAAACTTGATGACTAAATCAAAATCATGGGACACTTCTAGATCAAAAGGCTCGTTGGTCAAGTCGCAATGTAGGTTGACTGTGCCTTGCATGCTGTAATGCGCCTCCATGAGGGTGGCTTTTTTATGCAAGTCCAACACTACCTTGGCTTGAACACTGTTGAATTCTTTATACTCAAATTCCTCAAAGAACTTATCCGTTACTGAAAACTCAAATCGATGAATGCCTTCTTTTAATCCGGAAAACTTTACTTCAAATTCCGTCAAACGCTCCATCTCCTTTTCCGTTACGGGCGCCAAAGATATAAAATTTACCTCAAAGCCTAAAACAGGCTAACTGTCTCTTTTTCTGCGATTTTTATCGCCTTGAATCGGCAAATGGTCAACAGTTATTTGTTGATATTCTTTACGCTTGCGCACTATGTCCAAAGCGGCAAAAACAGCTTGTTGAAACGATTGATGATTCGCTATCCCTTTGCCAGCAATTGCAAAGGCTGTTCCGTGATCGGGAGAAGTGCGCACAGCTGACAAACCGGCCGTAAAATTGACCCCTTCACCAAACGAGAGGGTTTTAAATGGGACAAGGCCTTGGTCGTGGTAGGCTGCCAAAACCGCATCGTAGTCTAGGTAAGACTGGCTGCCGAAAAAGGCATCTGCCGAAAAGGGTCCAAATACCAAAGTGTTTTCAATATTATGGGTGGCCAATGTTGGGGAGAGAATCTTATCGTCCTCGCTGCCTATCACCCCGTGGTCGCCCGCATGAGGGTTGATGCCCAAGACCGCAATCTTCGGTTTGCGGACACCAAAATCTTGCTGTAGCGATTGTGACATCAGCTTTAGTTTGTTGACGATGCGCTCCGGGGTCAACAAAGCAGAGACCTCGTTAATGGCCACATGATCGGTAAGCAATCCCACACGAAGTTGGTCGTGAACCATAAACATCAACGCCTCTCCGCCCAGCTCGTGCGCCAAATAATCGGTATGTCCGGGAAAAGAAAAGGCTTCACTCTGTATGGATGCCTTGTTGATGGGTGCGGTAACCAGGGCTTGAGTGACGCCTTCTTTAAGCGATTGGGTAGCTGCGGTTAAAGATTGCAAAGCAAAAGCGCCTGCGGTTTTGGTTTCTTTTCCGTAGGCTGCTTGTGGATGGCTGTCCCAACATGAAACGACATTCAACACCCTGCGTTGGGGACGGTCCTTAAGCGCCTGCACAGGCACCTTGAGCCCAAAATGCTTGTTTTCAGAGTCTAAAAAATCGGGGTGAGCATATACCACAGGAGTGCAAAAATCAAACATACGAGAATCCGAAAAGGTTTTGAGCACCACCTCGGGCCCTATGCCGTTGGGGTCGCCTATCGAAATGCCAAGAATCGGACTGCTCATCTTTTATCCGTATTTTTGGCAAAGTTAACCAAATTCGGGGCTATGTTTACCGGTATTATTGAGTGTTTGGGCATAATCTCCGCCATCGATCGGGAGCAAGAAAACATACACATCCGTGTGCAAAGTCCCCTGGCAGAATCGCTCAAAATCGATCAAAGCCTAGCCCATGATGGCGTCTGCCTGACGGTCGTAGCCATAGAGGACAACACCCACACCGTTACAGCCATACAAGAAACCCTGGACAAAACCGCCTTGCGCGACTGGGAAGTGGGCAAGGTTGTGAATTTGGAACGCGCTATGAAACTGGGCGACCGCCTCGATGGGCACCTTGTGCAAGGGCATGTGGACCAAGTGGGAAAATGCCTAGAAGTAGCCGACGAAAGCGGCAGTTGGCACTACACCTTTTGGTTTGACCCCAGCTTGGGCAACCTCGTGATTGAAAAAGGTTCCATTACTGTCAACGGCACCAGCCTAACGGTCATCGATGCCCAAAAAGACCGCTTTAGCGTGGCCATCATTCCTTATACACACGAACACACCAATTTTCACCAAATCCAAGTTGGTGACCGTGTGAATTTGGAGTTTGATATGATTGGCAAATACATCGCCCGCCTGCAAAGCCGCTAAAACCGCGGATTTAACTTTTTCTTAATTTTTTCGCCCTCCAATCAAGGCCGTTTTTTGGTACATTTGAGAAAACCCTAAATCTACTTATCATGAAATCATTTTTACTAGTACCCCTATTTTTATTTTTTACTTTTTTTTCTGTTTGTGCACAAGACCTCATCATGACCGGAGTCATTGATGGACCCTTGTCTGGAGGAATCCCAAAAGCCATAGAGTTCGTTGCACTTCAAGACATCCCAGACCTGTCTCGCTATGGAGTGGGGTCTGCAGTCAATGGTGGAGGTAGTCAAGGAGTAGAGTTTACTTTTCCCGCCATCAGCATTACAAAGGACACCTTTATCCTCGTCTCACGTGAAGAAACAGGTTTTAACGCTTGGTTTGGTTTTCCTCCTGATTATGTTGATAGCGTTGCCATCATTAATGGAAACGATGCCATTGAAGTGTTTTTTGACGGCAATGTATATGATGTATATGGGGATGTCAATACCGATGGGACTGGTCAGCCGTGGGAGTATGTAGATGGCTGGGCATATAGAAAAAATGATACAGATTTTTCAGTAAACTTCGATCCCAATGGTTGGACTTACAGCGGTGTCAATGCACTTGGAGGCGAGGCAACCAATGGCCAAGCCGCCACCCCTTTTCCAATCTTTACTTTTGATGTGTCTGTGCTTTCCATAAACCCAATTGAAATAAATTTTCCATCACCCCCAATCCAGTTACAAATGAGGTGGTATCTCTAAAAGGATTTGATGCCCCCATCGCGGTGACCCTCTACAACCTTTCGTGCCAGCAAGTACTTCACCAAACCACCTCCGAGGTGTTGGATGTACGCAGTTTGGGTCGTGGTTTGTATCTAATGCGTATCCTTCACCGAGGACAGACGATTGCTCGAAAATTGGTGATCGAATAGCTCGCTACATCTGATAAATCCAGTCGGCGGGGTTTTGAGGTGTGGTCGTGCGGAAGATGCTAAACTGCAAGGTCGTTCTGTTGGTGTCGGTATTGGTAAACACCGTACCTATGTCTTGTTTGGCCATGACCTTATCGCCCTTTTGAACTTCCACAGTGGCCAAGTTTTTATAGGCCGTCACAAAGTTCCCGTGCTGAATCAGCACGATGGGATTGCTGCCCTGAAACTGTACAATGTTAAGAACCGTGCCCTCAAAAACCGCACGGGCTTTGGTGCCCGCGTTGGTGGCGATGGTCACCCCATTGCTTTTGATAGTGGTAGTGCGCACCACAGGGTGGCGCTGGGTGCCAAACTTTTGAATGACCACGCCCTTTCGTACCGGCCAAGGCAAGCGGCCTTTGTTGGCCGAGAAGCTGGCGGCCAGGGCTTTGGCTTCGGGTGTAAGAGCAAAGTCGGCGGTGGTGGTGCCGGCTTTTTTGTTAGAGGCAGCAATGGCCTCACGAATCAAACGGTCGATTTCTTTGTTGATACGAGTCGTTTGCTGTTGTTTCTTTTTGATTTGAGCCGCATAGCGAGAGGTTTTACTGCGCAGGCTGCGAATCAATTCTTGCTGTTTGCTGCGCTCGGTTTCGAGTTGGCGTTGGGCGGTACGGTTTTCGGTAACCAAAGACTCTTTGGTGGTCTTTTGTTGGTTGAGGGTGGTGTTGAGTTCTTGCAGGGTCTGGGTTTTTTCTGCGATTTTGATGCCTTGTTTTTGGCGGTAGGCTGCATATTGCTTCATATAGCGAATGCGCTTTATGGCTTGCCAAAAACTTTCCGAAGACAACAAAAACATCAGTCGATTTTGTTGAGACGCGTTCTTGCGCGACTTGACAATCATCTCTGCATAGTCGGCTTTGAGCACGTCGAGTTCGACGCGCAGGTTGTTGATGTTCCTCTGGTTGACTTGTATCTGTTGGTTCAGTGCGTTGACTTGTCGGTTGGTGAGCCGAATGAGCTGATCTAAGCGGTCGATTTTAAGTTCCAAATCCTCCACCGTTTCCAAGGCATTGGAGGTTTTGTTTTTGTTCTGTTGCAACAAGCCATTAATCTGAACAATCTCTTGTTGGAGTTGTTTGCGCTGAGCCTCCAGACGCGCCTTGGCATCTTGGGCATACCCCAAACCCACAACCAAAAGCAGTAATAAAGTACTTAGAATTCTCATGGGGCTACAGGGGTGAAATCTTTGGGGATTCGAAAAGGAAATCGCAAGGGCGCATCCACAACCACATTGCGAAAACCAAACGACAAAGAGGCTTCTTGTTGAGGCGATTGGGCCTTAAAATTGACTTGCATGGGAAGCCAGAGGTTGGCGGTTTTTTGATGGTCGGAATAGCTTATAACAAGCTCTTGCTTTCCAATACGCAAATGCTGTTGTAGGAGTAAAAAGTCGGTGCCGTATTTACAAACAAACTCCAATTTGCCTCGTCTTGATTTGAGTTGATATCCACCATCACGTTTGTTCAGGCGGGCGTTGTCCAATAGCTCCGGCAACAAAGGACGCCCCAACAAGCCGTTTTCCAGTGCCTGATAGCCCAAACGAATGCCTAGCAGTTTTTCAATGGCTGTAAAATCCCCTTGGAAATAGGACTTACCAATGGTCTCATAAAAAGACACCCCCGTCGTATCTATTTTTGCCCTGCCCAAAGGCACAATCATAGAGGCATTGATCCATATCTGGTTTTGGGATTGAATACGAATGTTGGTGCTAATGCGCTGTCGTGTGTCTCCTGTCTGTGCCACAACATGCCCTCTGAAATTCAAAGTGTTCCATGGCGCATTGGCAGCATCTACCTTGTTGAGTAGCTCATTAGTGCTGTTGGCGGTCGTGGCATTGGTTTCTGTTTTGAGGGGCTTACAAGCCCCCAACAAAAACAGTCCAACAAACCACAAGCGCCTCATCTCTATCAGCTTAGTTTTGAATAATCCCCAAGGCTTATCGAGGTAAAGTTGCCATCAAAATGCACATGGTTGCCTATCATAGCGTTTTTGATGTGGGCGTTGGCCAAATGTGTCTGGTTCTGGACAATGCTGTTTTCGATAGTGCAATTTTCCACTTGGGTACCTGCACCTAAAGCCACATAAGGCCCGACGGTAGAATTTGTCAATTTGACCCCTTCGCCTATGTAGCACGGGGGGATGATGGTGCTGTTCTGGTTGCTGTGAGCTGCAAGCAAGGTCTCCCCTTCGTCCTGCAAAAACTGTAACATTCTTTGGTTGGTCTGAATGGTGATTTCAGGGTTGCCGCAGTCCATCCATTCGGCAACTGTGTTGGGAACAAAGCGTTTTCCTTGTTGTATCATACGCAAGATGCCGTCATTGATTTGATACTCGCCCCCACGCGTGAGTTGCGCATCAATAATGCCTTGCAGTTCGTTTTTGAGTTGGGCAATATCTTTAAAATAATATATACCAATGACTGCCAAATCGGATACAAACTCCTGGGGTTTTTCTACCATTCCTTTAATGTCTCCATGATCATCGAGCTGTACAACGCCATAGGCTTGGGGGTTGTCAACTTGTTTGACCCAAATGGCCGCGTCTGCTTCTGGGTCCAAATCAAAATCGGCACGAATCAGGGTGTCGGCATAGGCCACCACCGCTGGGCCGGACAATATGGGTTCCGCACACATAATGGCATGACCTGTGCCCAAGGGGTTGTTTTGTCTAAAAATATGGGGGGTAGCGCCTAGATCCTCTGCCAAAGCTGACAATTTTTCGACCACATCATCACCAAAAAAGGCCGGGTCTCCCAATACAAAACCGATATCGCTAATAGGCTGTTCAAGCAACGCAGCAATATCACGAACCAAACGTTCGACAATAGGCATACCGGCCACAGGAATCAGGGGCTTGGGTGTGGTGAGCGTGTGAGGGCGCAGTCTTGAGCCGCGTCCTGCCATGGGTACAATAATCTTCATATGTTCATTTTATTCCTGTGCTTCCAAATCCTCCGGCGCCTCGTTCTGAATCGCTCAGGGATTCTGTCAATTCCCAACTGATTTGTTCGTGCTTGGCAATGACCAACTGGGCAATCCGCGTGCCATGCTCGATAATAAAATCCTCTTTGGATAGGTTGATTAGTATAACGCCGATTTCTCCCCTATAATCTGCGTCGATGGTGCCGGGTGCGTTGAGTACCGTAATCCCTTTTTTGATTGCCAAGCCGCTGCGTGGACGTACTTGGGCTTCGGCCCCGATGGGGAGTTCTATAAACAATCCGGTTTTGATCAGTGTCCTTTCCAAGGGTGCCAAAACAACGGGCCCATCCAGATTCGCTCGCAAGTCCATCCCTGCAGAGGCGGTGGTTTCATAGTGAGGCAATGGATGATCGGATTGGTTGATGATACGAATCTTCATAAGCGAAACAATTGTTTGAGTTCACGTTGCTCCATCAGGAAGCTTATAGACAAAAATACAAAAACGAACAGCGCTCCCACGCCCCATTGGCCGGGGAATAGCGTCCAATGAGTCGCACAAAGACCGATGCTCAAAAGAAGATACCCTAAAATACGCCCCAAGGCATAGGGAATCGGATAATATTTTCTGCCCAATACATAAGAGGCCAAAGCCATCCCGCCGTAGGCGAAAAGGGTGGCCCAAGCGGCTCCAATAAAACCTATGCGAGGAACCAGCCCTATGTTTAGAACGATAGTTGCCAAAGCTGCCGCAAGTGAAATGTACATGCCAAAGGAAGTGCGGTCGGTGAGTTTGTACCAAACCGAAAGGTTGTGATAGATCCCCAAAAACAAATTGGCCAACAATACAATCGGCACAATGTCTATGGCCATCCAATATTCGGGGCGGCGGATAAGGGCTTCTTTCAAAGGTTCTATGCTCACGCCCACAACTAACAACAATAACCCCCCAACGAGCACAAAATATTTCATAATAAGCGCATAGACTTGAGGTGCGTCTTGCTGTTTGGCATAGTTAAAGAAAAACGGCTCTGCACCCAGCCTAAAAGCTTGTACAAAGAGTGTCATAAAGACCGCTAGTTTGTAACATCCACTGTAAGCGCCCATGGTGGCGTCATCGATAAAATACCGTATCAAAAGTTTGTCCAGGTTTTCATTGACCACAAAGGCGATTCCGGCCAACATAATGGGGGCGCCATAGCGCAACATCTTCCGCAACAAACCAGCATGCCAAACCCATGAAAGGCGAAAATAAAAGGGTGCTAAAATCAATAGGACAAGCGCAGAGGCGCATAGGTTGGCAATAAAGACATATTGCACTGTGTCTGTGCCCCAAGGAAGTGATGTGCCCTGATGTGGCAGCCACCATAAGAACAACACATTGAGCGTGACATAAATACCTACGTTGAGCAATTTAAGAAAGGTAAATGATGACGCTTTGCGCGTGGCTCTTAGATAAGCAAAGGGCAACACCACCAAGGTATCACAAAGCAACACACCCAACAAAAGGTAAAAATGATGGGGAGCCATCCCCAACAACCGAGCGATGTTGTCGGCTTGTAAAAAAAGCCCGCCAAAAATCAACAGGGTCGTAACTGCCAGTGTGATTGTGGCTGTGCTGACCACTCGATTCGAGTTCTTAGATTGGCTAAAGAATCTAAAAAAACTGGTCTCCATCCCATAGGTCAGCAGTATGTTGAAGAAAGCTGCATACACATAAAAAGCTGTGTTTTCGGCGTAGCCCTCAACGGGGAGTGTTTGGGTGTGTAGGGGTACCAACAAAAAATTTAGGACACGTGGAACTACGGTCGCCAACCCATATACAAAAGTCTCTTTGATGAATTGTCTTGGGTTAAACAAGGATGCTGATTTGCTTTCTAAGGTACAACGAATCGGGAGCAATCACAAGATTACATATAATTTACAAAAGGCTGACGCTGAACGTTGGGCACGATGACATAATATGTCTTCTTTTTTTTGGTGTAAATAATAGCCAATTGGTCTTTTTTTAATCCAAAAAGCGGCGGACTGTTTCCAAACTCTTTTTTTGGGTCTTTGTGAAGTGCCAACTCTTTGGGAGTGTTGGCGGGTGTGTTTATATAGGCGCGATATAGCTTTTTTTGGGGCTCGGCCTTTTTATAGTCGATAAGAGCTTTTTGACCCTGATAATACACGTGCTGTAGCGCATCGTAGTTTTGATTGAGCTGTATTTCGATAATAATACCCGAACCTCCTCCACGTACGCCCGCTGCCCAAGGGGTTGCAGTAGCGGACATTACTTCAAAGGGGGGGGTGTTGTCCAAAATGGGTGTGGAGTCTTGTGTTTGGGTGGTGCCACAGCCCGCAAAAACAAGGAACGTCAGAAACAGAAAAACAGGGGTTTTCATTGCTACCAATTTAGCAAATAGAATCAACTATGGTGCCAAAGGTTAGCCATTCAACGCCTCGGCGCCTCCGACAATCTCTAGGATTTCGTTGGTAATGGCAGCTTGGCGTGCTTTGTTGTAAGTGAGTTTCAACTGGTCTCTGAGCTCAGTTGCGTTGTCGGTAGCTTTGTGCATGGCCGTCATGCGCGCACCATGTTCGCTGGCAAAAGAATCGCGAATGGCTTTAAACAGCTGGGTCTTTAAAGCTTTAGGAATGAGGGTATTTACGATTTCAGATTGTGCCGGTTCGTAAATATAGTCGGCTGTAGGGGTGTCTTCAGATTGAAGAGGTACAATAGGTAAAAACTGCTCGGCTGTCACCAACTGTGTGGCAGCGTTTTTAAAACGGTTGTATACCAAATCGATGCGGTCATAAGCACCCGACACAAACAATTTCATGACATCCTCGGCAACAGCAGACACCTGTTCAAAAGTAAGCTGGTCAAAGACATCACTGCGATTGGCCACTACGTTAAGCTCTTTGCTCAAAATGTCATTTCCTTTTTTCCCGATGGCATACACATCGACTGTTTTGCCGGCATATTTGCCTTGTGTTTGGGCTTGCACTTCTTTGATGATGCTAGAATTGAATCCACCACACAAACCACGATTCGAAGTGATGGCCACCAAAAGCACTTTTTCAACAGGGCGCTCGGTCGCATAGGTGCTCCCCGAAGCATCCTCAATAGAGGCGCTTAGGTTTTGCAACAATTGTGTCAGCGTATCGGCATAAGGACGCATGGCCGTAATGGCATCTTGGGCCTTTTTGAGTTTGGCAGCAGATACCATTTTCATGGCACTTGTGATTTGCATGGTAGATGATACCGATGCAATGCGATTCCGAATCTCTTTTAGGTTGGCCATTGGTTCTTAGCGTATGCTTTTATTGATAGTTTGCAGCTACATCTTGGGCGACCTTGGTCAGGGTGTCAACAACCTTGTCTGTCAACTGACCCGACTTGATGGTGTCCAACGCTTTGCGGTGTTTGGTGTTTAACAAGTCCAAATAGCTACGCTCAAAATCTTTTACTTTATCGACAGGCACCTGACGCAACAAGTTTTTGGAACCTGCAAAAATGATAGCCACCTGATCCTCCACTGTGAAGGGATCGTTTTGGGCTTGTTTAAGGATTTCCACGTTGCGACGCCCTTTTTCTATCACGTTGAGCGTGGCAGCGTCTAAGTCAGAACCAAACTTGGCAAACGCTTCCAGCTCACGGAACTGGGCTTGGTCTAGTTTGAGTGTTCCGGCTACCTTTTTCATCGCTTTGATCTGAGCCGAGCCTCCCACACGCGATACCGAAATACCAACGTTGATCGCAGGTCGTACCCCAGAGTTGAACAGGTCGGACTCCAAAAAGATTTGACCGTCCGTAATCGAAATCACGTTGGTTGGGATATAGGCTGATACGTCACCCGCTTGGGTTTCGATGATGGGCAATGCCGTAAGTGAACCTCCTCCTTTAACTAAGGGTTTGAGAGATTCCGGAAGGTCATTCATGTTCTTGGCGATGTCGTCATCGGCAATCACCTTGGCCGCACGCTCCAAAAGGCGCGAGTGCAAGTAAAACACGTCCCCCGGATAAGCTTCACGCCCCGGTGGTCGACGCAACAACAAAGACACCTCCCGGTATGCCACCGCTTGCTTTGACAAATCATCATAGATAATCAAAGCCGGACGGCCTGTGTCGCGGAAATATTCTCCAATAGCAGCTCCAGCGAAAGGAGCATATACCTGCATTGGCGCAGGGTCAGAAGCGTTTGCGGCAACGATAGTCGTATAGGCCAATGCGCCTTTGTCTTCGAGTACTTTGGCAATAGCAGCTACTGTAGAGGCTTTTTGGCCTACCGCCACATAAATACAATACACGGGCTCTCCCGCATCGTAAAATTCTTTTTGGTTGAGGATGGTATCGATACAAACCGTTGTTTTGCCAGTCTGACGGTCTCCGATAACCAATTCACGCTGACCCCTTCCGATGGGAATCATAGCATCAATAGACTTGATACCCGTTTGGAGTGGCTCATTTACTGGTTGGCGGTAAATAACCCCAGGGGCTTTGCGCTCCAATGGCATTTCATACAAATCACCGCCCAATGGGCCTTTACCATCAATAGGGTTACCAAGCGCATCTACCACGCGGCCAACTACGCCCTCACCTACATTGATCGAAGCAATGCGCTGGGTACGCTTTACGGTGTCGCCTTCTTTGATTCCCTTGGATGGGCCCAAAAGGACCACCCCAACATTGTCTTCTTCCAAGTTGAGTACGATGCCTTCCAATCCAGAATCGAAGGTGACCAACTCACCATACTGCGCGTTGGACAATCCATACACACGGGCAATACCGTCACCTACTTGAAGAACGCTTCCCACTTCATCGAGTGAGACGCCGGCTTCAAATCCGGTCAATTGTTGCTTTAAGATTGCGGATACTTCCGCTGCTTTTACCTCTGCCATATCTTTATGCTATTGCTTTTCTATTGCTTAACTTCTGCTTGAGTGATTGTAGTTGGCTCGACACACTTGCGTCGTACTGCAAGTCGTCTAAGCGCAACACGAATCCACCCAAAATATCTTTATCAACCTTGTTGACCAAATCTACTTTTTTGTCGGTCAAGGTTTTTACTTTAGCCATTACCTCGTCTTGCAATGCAGGACTCAAGGGAACAGCAGTTGTTACAAGGGCTTCTTGTTTGCCCAAATGTTGGTTGTAGAGTTGTTTGAACTTTAACGCCATGCCGTCCAGATGTGCTGAACGGTTGTTCTCCGCCACGAGTGCCAAAAAGGTTTTCACTAGCGCTGACGAATTTCCAAATACCGCTTGAAGGGTATTGGCTTTAAGAGATGCACTAATCACCGGGCTGCGCAAAACGGCAGCCAAATCCTCACTGTTTTCGAGGGTGGCATAGATGGCTTCCATATCAGCCGCTACCTGATCGACCGCCTTTTTTTCTTGGGCGGTGGCCAACAGGGCTTTGGCATAGCGTATGGCAACTCGTGATCCTTTCATAACTATTTAATGCTGACGTCTTTAAGGAGTTCTTGAACCAACTGCGCTTGTTTTTTGTCTTCCGACAAAACCTCTTTGGTTACCTTTTCGGCGATGCCTATAGAAAGTTCTGCCACCTGATTTTTGAGTTCGGCCACCGCAGCTTGTTTTTCACTTTCGATAGCGGCCTGGGCTTGCGTCATGATTTGAGCGGCTTGGGCTTTGGCCTCATCTTTGGCGTCATCAATCATTTTTTGCTTGAGCTCACGGGCTTCTTTAAGCAATGCCTCGCGTTCTGCACGGGCTTCTTTAAGAATCCGCTCGTTGTCAGCTTGCAAATGTTGCATTTCAGCACGTGCGGCCTCAGCAGACTGAAGGGCATTTTTGATGCCTTCTTCACGATCATTGATTGCGGTGAGGATGGGTTTCCACGCGAACTTGCGTAACAACAACACCAAACCGACAAAAATGAAGGTTTGCCAAATAAAAAGTCCAAACGAAAATTCACCTAATAGCTTCTCCATAGTATTTGTGTTTAAGCCTCATGGGGCAGTACGGCAAAGCACTGCCCAAAGGCATATTCCTTATACTGCGAATAAAGCGGCAAATCCAATCCCCTCAATAAGGGCGGCTGCAATCAACATTGCGGTTTGAATCTTTCCATAAGCTTCGGGCTGACGGGCAATAGCTTCCATGGCAGAACCACCGATTCTACCAATTCCCATTCCTACTCCGATGACAACTAGGCCTGCGCCTACAATTACTGGAATTTCCATAATAAATCTAATTTAATTTTTAGTTGTTATAATATCTTTAATGTGCTTCGTCATGATGTTCTTCAACTGCAAACCCGAAATACAGGGCCGACAGCATGGTAAATATATAGGCCTGTAACAACGCCACCAACAATTCTATGATTGAAATGGCAAAAGCCAACACAAAAGACAGGCTGCTGCCCAACCAATTGTGAAAAATAAACATCAACCCGATTAAACTCATCAAAACGATGTGCCCTGCTTGAATGTTGGCATACAAACGAATGAGAAGTGAAAACGGCTTGATGATAACCCCCAACAACTCAATCGGTGCCAATACAATTTTCATCAATACCGGAACTCCGGGCATCCAAAAAATGTGCGCCCAATAGTTTTTGTTGGCTGTCAGGTTGGTAATCAAAAAGGTGAGTAGGGCCAATCCAAAAGTCACCGCAATGTTTCCGGTCACATTGATCCCTAAGGGGGTTAGCCCCAATATGTTCAAAAACCAAATGAAGAAGAATATGGTGAGCAAATAACTCATGTACCTTTTGTGGTGCTTCTCTCCAATGTTGGGAATGGCAATTTCGTCGCGTATGTACAATATGATGGGTTCAAAAAAGCGCCCTACCCCTGCTGCAATACTGCCATTACGGGCATAGGAGCGGGCCAGCCCTCGGAACAGCAAAAACATCAGCAAGGCTGTTGCCAACATGGTGACCACGCTTTTGGTAAGAGACAAGTCCAGTGGCTTATTGTTGGTGGGGTGATGTTGGTCGTCGTACGTAATGGTTCCTTCGGCATCGGTTTTATAAATCTTTCCGTGGTAAAGTTTGTAGTAGGTGCCGTTGGCTTCCACGACTGCTTTGCCGTGCTTGAGCTTGCCAGATGAAAATACAACAAGGCCATTGTCCCACAAAATCACAGGCAAAGAAAAGCCGATGTATTTCTTTTTTCCTTCTTCCGTGGTATAGGACCCAATAGAAAAGTCATGAGTGTCTTCAAGGTGGTGGCGTATGTAGGCCTTAATCTCAGATCTGAGGTCGCCGCCCTTTTCTTTTTCGGGTGCCTCAGATGCAAATCCGAATGTCCCGATTAAGATGAAAAAAATCGCTGGAATAAATAGTTTTTTCTTCATGCGAAATTATGGCTGCAAATGTAAGGCATTCAACCAAAATATTAAAACCCTTTTTCAAATATAAATGTGGTTCAAATCAGTCTGTGTTAAGCGCACGAGCTGTCGCAATGACCGTAGTGCTTAATGTTACGATGTAGGGAATAAAAAAAATGGCGAATTCACCTCGTGAAAGGTCGCCATCATTGTTGAAAAATGGGTAAAAAAACAAAAAGAAAACAAGGAATTTGAGCAGGCTTCCTCCCAAAAATACATAACCGGCAATCATAGGTTGGTGGCGATGTGCCAATAATACGGCACTAAAAATCCCAAGACCCAAGAGGTAATTCACCCAGTAGGCGGGCGTCAAAAGATTGTAAGTGTTGTCGACGTTTGAGATAAAATACTGTTGGTGTAGAAACCAAACTGCCAAAAGGACAGCCAACAGCACAAAACCAAGCCGAAGGATTCGCAATATCATAGGTTCATTCGGTTGAGTTGACGTATTAATACATAAATTGACAAAAACAACCCCGCCATCACACATACCAAAGTGTATGTGTTGTCACCACTGGTGTAGGTGGCATCTAGCCAACGCCCCAAACGTGCCGAGAAATATAGGATGAGTCCAAGCTGTAACCCATAACCCGTAAACATCGCCCAGCGGGTCAAGGGGGATTTATGCGGTTTTTTCTGTGGCTTTTCCATGAGCAGGCTGTAAGGATTTCACGGCCTTTTTCATCACACACTGGGCATTGAGCATGGCGCCTACTTCCACAGACAATTTTCCGGTGGTGACTTCTCCTTCAACCAATCCCTCGGATTTGATCGAAAGTAAGTTCGAAACTTCTATGTGGCCATTAAAACGCCCCATGATATCAGAGTTGGTGCAGGAAATCTTTCCGTTGACTACGCCTTCTTTTCCTATGACCACACGGCCTGTGGTTTGGATACTTCCCTCCAAAGTTCCGTCGATCCGAAAATCAGACTGGGAGTGAATCTCTCCGATGACTTTGGTGTTGGGCTCTATAAAATTGATCTTAACGTTGTTTCTTGAATTGTCCATGGGAATTAAATTTTGGGTGATGCTATAGCTAAGTTCTTAAAAATCAGTGCGTCTCTGAATTGGGACGTCAAAACTACAAAATTTTTATTCGATCCCAGTTCCTTCATTTCTTTTTGGATTTGAACACCAAAATCTTGTGCAGACGAAGCGGCCTTAAACCCATGCACCACTAGCAGTTCTAATTCTCGGTTGTATACATCGATCGATGTGCTTAAAACCCCATCTAGAGATTGAGCCTTTATCCAGTCTGTACAGTTTTGCAGCAGTTGTTGTGTTTGATCGTGTTGGTCTCTGTTTCTAACATATAGCAATTTGTAGCTCCCTGAAACAGATTGGGTTTTGGTGATTTGTTCAAGCGCGTTTAGTCGGGTTTTGGCGTCGATACCTGCGTTTTGTTTAGGGTAGGATGTTTCTACTTCTTTAAGGGCTTCTTTATATATGTCAATCCCGTCAAGTCTGCCGAGGGCCTCCGCACGCAACAATGCAAATCGTGCACGTAGGTCTTGATCTTGTATCCCCAATATGGCGTTGGACGCTTGGTCAACAACACATTCAAATTTTTGTTGAGTAAAGAGTTGTTGAGCCTCATTGTAATATTCCTCAAATTCTCCCTCCAGGGCTTGTGTTGGGTTTGCTATGATTTTGGCATATTGAGAGTCGGGGAATCCTGCCAACAGACGGTCTTTATAATAGGTTGTTTTTTCTCCGTCAGTCTGCTGTTCTATTTGATACAAGTGATAGAGGGTAGGCAATGTATAATCAGAGGGGGTAGACAAAAGCCTGTTGAGTCGCTCTTTGGCCAAATCGTACACCAAGAATTGTTCTTTGTAGGCAAGACCTGCTTGGAAAAGAGCTGTGTTGCGCACTTGGGTCAAACTGTCTCTGGCTTCCTCTTTTGGGATTTGAACTAGGTAGGTCTCAACCAAATAACGTGGGTCTTCAACAGCTTTTTCTGATGATAGGCTGTCGGCAAGCATGCGCTCAGCTGGAGATTGTATGACCTTGGGTTTGGCATAGCGCCAATTGTCTTCCAGGGCAATATCACCCCAAATCCGTAAAAAATCGCTTTTGCCTCTGGCCAACTGGGTGCGGTTGTAAAAATAAAAGTCATTTCCAAAAAAGGAAACATTCGCAGCCAACTGTTGCTGTTCTTGTGCCTTTTGCAAGGAATCTGAGCGTTTGATTTGGGCCACATATTCTGAAAAAAAGCTTTGGCGTTCTTGGGGTGATTTGTCCATCAGCCCCAAAATACTGTCATTGATCTGAATGTCGTTTTCGTAGGTGATGATATCTTGTAACTTATCGCGCTTGCGTTTGACCTTTCTGAATTTTCGAGACTTCGCATCGGTTACACTCATGGTGCTATCCAAATAGGCTCCGGAATCTAAAAACAAAGCCCTGTCAAAATGCATGTCGGCCAAGGTTTCATAGGCCATGGCTTTAAGGTAATTGTCTTGGGTGGGTGTGCGTAAACTCTTGTTCAACAGGCTTTCGGTGGTAAGCGTGTCGCCAAGCCCCATGTGAAAGACCGCATGGCTGTAATGAATTTTATCCAGAAAATTTTTGTTTTCCTCGTTTTTGGTCAATTTGTCATACGCGGTTTTGGTTGCGGTTTCAGACAACAAACCGGCATTGAGTTGGTTGAGCGTGGCGTGAATCCAATATGTGCGCGGAATTTTTCTGTTGAAATCAATGACTCTCTGGTAGGCCACAGTTGCTGAATCGCTATGCCCCAATTGGTCATATAACTGTCCCAAAACATAGGCATATCTTGCCACAAGGTGCCTGTCTTTCTCTAGACGCAATGCCTTTTGCAGCGGAGTTGTTGCCTCTTGAGGGGAGTTCATAACCAACAAGGCGTTGGCATATGCAGCATAAGCCTGAGCGGTCTCTTCTACGGATAGTGCGCCATTATTGATTAAGTTATTGAGTTCATTGGCGGCGCGCTGCTCTTGTTTGAGCTGCAACAATGCCTTGGCGCGCCACAATTGGGCGGCATAAATGCTGTTTGAGTCTCTGAGCTGGTCAATGATGTAGTTAAAAGCCTCTATGGCTTGCAGATAGCGGCCGTTGTAAAAGCGTGCTTTTCCTAGCAGCATATAGGCTTCATCGATTTTTTTGTTGCGCTGCACTCCGCCGATAAGCATGCTGTGTTTTTGTACTGCTGCCACCGCCTTGGTTTCTGCACGCGAATAATTGGGATTGGGCGGCGCGTCCGTTTCATATATGTCGGGCAGCGGAAATGGGTCTACAGGAAGAAGGGTCCAAAAATTGGGCTGATGGGTTTCTGTTTGTGCTTCTATACCTTGGGTAAGAGCCTCATTGCCATTAAACAATACGTTGTATTGGGTGGTGGTTTGGTGGTAGGCTCTATTGACAAAGCCATCCTTACGGGTGGAACAACCCGCCAACACTAATAATCCCATCCAAGCAACTACCGCTGTACGCATACTATATAGCATAAACTGAAAAACAGCTTGTTTCGTATGCATAGATAGTGAAGTTTTAGATTTGCTTGGCAAAAAATGCCTCTAAATCTTTTAGGGTTTGTGGCGTTTTGACAATGTCTTGTACCAATTGGCCTTTTTCCAAAACAGCAATCCGTTCGCAAACCTCCGTAACATGTTGCAAATCGTGGCTAGAGATTAGAACCGTACGACCATGGACTTGCGACTTTTCCTTGAGCAGTTCTTTGAGGCGTATTTGGGTCGTCGGGTCAAGATTGGCAAAAGGCTCATCCAAAACCAGCAGTTTGGGGTCGCCTATAAAAGTAGCGACAATGCCCACCTTCTTTTGATTTCCTTTAGACAAATTGCGTATATACTTTTTTTGATTTAAAATCTCACCACTAAAAAAATCAGAAAACCCTGCCATCAGCGTATCCACTTCACTTTTAGAAACCCCGCGTAGATCTCCTATAAAATAAAAATATTCTTCGGGGGTTAGGTAGCCAATAAGGAAGGTCTCGTCCAAAAAGGCGGCTGTTTTGGTTTTCCAATCCTCAGATTCGTGTACTGCAATCTCATCGATTTTTACTGCTCCTTCTGTGGCTTGAATCAGGTCGAGCAACAGACTGAAAAGGGTGGTTTTGCCAGCGCCGTTATTTCCGACCAATCCAAAAATTTGCCCGTCTGGGATTTCCAATTGGGGCAATTCCAAAACCGTTTTGTCGCCATAGCGTTTGACCAAATGTTGAATCTGTATCATGTTTTTTGTTTGTATGCGCTGAGCGTGCTGTACTTTTCGGATTTGTAAAGCCGCTCAATCTGATGAAATACTTTGTCTTTTAGAAAGTAGCCCAATAGCCCTACAAAAGCTACCAACACATAACCTGCCCACGCACCCACAAGCCAATGGCCCAGCGCGAACACCAACATGGGCAACGCCAACTTGGGCAAAGAAAGCATCAGTGTTTTGACATTGAAAGATTGTTTGTCTCCAAAAGGTTTGTTGTTGGAAGCTAGGTCTATGGGCGTTTTGATATAGGCTCCTGAGAGTAATACCAAATGTGCATTGACACCCATATTGTACACCGCCCCTGCCAACACTGCCGCATAGGCCTCCCAACCAAAGAAAAGATAAAAGGTAGACACTATGGTGCTGACAAAAGTGGCTGCCACTATCAAGGTCCACTTGGCTTCCAAATACTCTCTATAAGAAATGTTTTGGCTCATCATAAGCGGATAATAGGCGCTGTCCCAGCTGGGTACGTATTGGCCAAAAGTGAACAAAAAGCCGCCACTGACAAAGATGCCCGCAAAGATTTTCCAGGCCGCACTTTCATAGGCAGCACCTGTGAAAAACAAAAGCCCATAAAACAAAAACACAACCGACATGATAACTGTGGTTTTGGAGCGTTTGTTTCGCATGATAAGTTTGATGTCATTTTTCATAAAAATGGCCGTACGCCCCAATCGATTGAGCCAATCGAGTCGTACATACTGCGCCTCTGATTTGGGGGTCTGCATGGCGGCGTCCAAATACATTCGGCGGGCAAAGTAATTATAAGTGTAGCGGTACAACGCCAACAACAACACCCATGGAATCAAAGCCAAAAGGGGTTGTTCAAAAAAAGTATAAAAAACAGGGCCGGTCCATTGGGTAATGTCAAAAATTTCGAATCGCTGAAGTGCTGCCAGCGTCACCAAAACCCCTGCAAATCCATAAAACCATATGTCTCGGTCATTGACCATGATGTTGATGAAATTGGTGCAATACACAATGGCAATCAAAGCCACATGCCAGCTGAGTACTTGTAGTGTTGGGTAGCCCTCGTTGAGGAGCACCAAAGAGAACGGGATAAAAAAGAATGCATTTCCAATGTTAAAAAAAGAAAACATGGTGCGGCCCAATACATAATGTACAACCCGGCTGCTTTTGATGGGCAACAGCATGAGAGGTTGGATGTTGAGTATCGGCATTTTTTGTAAAAAATAGCGCATCACCACCCAAAAAGAGGTACCATAAATCAAATAGTCATTGACAAAGGGCAAGGGGTCTACGCCCAATTCTTCTTCCACCAAATAAAAAGCGCCAACGCCCAGCAAGCCAAAGACAGCCGTAAAGTAAAGTATACCGAAAACGGAGAGTATCTTATACAACACACTCGAACCGAAAGCTGGAGACCGCCGAAAAGCGCGCCACTGAAGGAAAATAAAGCGTTGGAACATCTTAGAAACTGTCTGTTTCAAAGGTATCATTTTTTTATATGTTTGTAAAAAATTGTTATGAGCGGATTGCACCAACTACAGGTTTCGGTTGTGGAGCGCCTCACCGATGATGCCGTGGCGCTTACTTTTGAGGTTCCTTCATCCCTTACTGAAGATTTTAGGTTTCAGGCAGGTCAGTATTTGACGCTCTCTGCCCAAATTGACGGTACAGAAGTGCGTCGGTCCTATTCGATTTGCAGTGCCCCCCACGAAGATCGGCTTCGAGTGGGCATCAAAGCCTTGCCGAAAGGGGTGTTTTCAACCCATGCCAATAACCAAATCAAAGAAGGAGACACTCTTCATGTAGGTGCTCCTGAAGGACGCTTTGTATATACCCCTTCTACAAGCCCAAAAAAAATCATGCTATTTGCTGCCGGTAGCGGTATCACACCCATGCTTTCGATTGCCAAAGCGGCGCTCAATGACAGTAGCGGCCACCAAGTCGTATTGGTCTATGGAAACCGAAATCCCGAAAGCAGCATGTTTGCGGACGAAATTCAAAGCATTGCACAAAACTATCCCGATCAGTTTTCTGTTGTCAACGTGTATAGCAGGGCACGCGGAGAAGGGGCTTTGTTTGGCCGAATCGATACGGCCAACATCAACTATGTGCTCAATACGTTGTACAACCAAAACCGTTTTGACGATTTTTATATATGTGGCCCCGGCGGTATGATAGACAACTGTACGCAAGTGTTGACCGATGTCGGTGTTGAAAGTCAAAAAATTCATGTAGAGCACTTTGGAGGTGGTGTTGCCCCCGTTGCTTCTGATCAGGAAGGAACTGTGCGCTACACTGTTTTGCTAGACGACGAATCACATCAGTTTACGGCAGATGCCCAAAAATCTGTTTTGGATGCGGCTTTGGCAGCCGGACTGGAAGCGCCCTACTCTTGTCAGGGTGGTGTTTGTGGTAGCTGTATTGGTCGTGTGAAATCTGGAAGCGTACAAATGGCCAACAACCAAATCTTAACAGACGCTGAGGTAGAAGAAGGCTTGGTGTTGAGCTGTCAGGCGAGCTGTACAAGCGACACTTTGGAAATCGACTTTGACGACGTCTAACTACCCAATGTTTCCTGGGCTTTTTCTATCACAGATTCAGGCGAAATGCTCCGCATGGCTTTCTCATAGCCTTTAGGCAGTTTGTTCCCATAAGTAGAAGTTGGGGTTTTTGGAAACTGCGCCCTGTCAACAATCAGGTTGTTGTCTTGTCTAAAAGGTGCAAAGCCTAAAAACGGGTGGGTCATCCCCCATAGGGTCAAAACAGGGACACCGTGGTTGGCTGCCAAATGTCCATTGGCAGAATCCATAGAAATCATCAAATCCAAATTGGCAATGAGATCGAGTTCGTCCGAAAAAGACATTCCAATACGGTGTACGTTGGGATAGGCGCGGGTCCATATCTGCATTTGTGCTTCTTCGTCTGGGCCGTGACCAAACAAAAAAACACTGTGTTGTTGTTGTAGATATCCTATCACCTTTTGCATCAGGTCTAAGGGATACACCTTTCCTTTGTGAGCGGCAAAAGGAGCGATGCCAATCCATTTCTGATTGGGATCAGAATCTATCATCGAAGGCAAAATCGGTTTGGGGGGAAATTCGTGCTTGTCCAAGTCAAGTGTATACCCCAATTTGGCAAACACCTCTACATATCGGTACAATTGTGGGGTCAGGGGTTTGAGTGTTTTTCTTTTGGGGCGGGTGAGCGCTCTTTTTTCTTGACGCCCTTTGTCTAGTTTTTTGGTGCGCACAAATGGCTGACTGGCAAAGAAAAATCTCAGGACGGCTGTTCGTAGCACATTATGAACATCGGCAATGCGTCGCGGTTTAAGGGCCTTGAGTTCTTTATAGAGTTGGTACAGCCCTTTGAAGCCTTTGTGACCACTTTCAAAATCGGGGTTGATAATTTGGAGTTCCAAAAACTCCTTAAAAATGGGGTTTAAGTGTTTACGGGTTACCAGGGTGACTTGGATTCCTGGGTTTTGCTGGTACAAACAGCGCAAGACTGGCAATAGCATCGCCACATCGCCCATGGCAGAAAAACGAAAGATCATCAGGTGTTTGGGCGCCCGCACTTTTTAAGATTTATCGGCATATAAGACCGGGTTGAGCGCTTCGTCATTGTACATTTTCATCTGTTTGTACACTTTCATGGTTTTTCGCCCTGCTGCCATGTCTTCCAACAGCTGATCGATTGCTGAGGAAAGGTCTTCACGTTGGGTTTCCAAAACCGCCAATTTATCCGCACAAACCGCACGGTGTGATTCGCTTGCCGATGGACGTAAGCTTTCCTCTTTCATATGGTAAATCTTAAGGGCCAAAATAGAAAGCCGATCTAGCGCCCATGCGGGACTCTCCGTATTGATCGTTGCGTCTGCAGCAATTTGAACTGATGAAAACTGATCTAAAAAGTAGCTGTCTATATATTCAACTGTGTCGGTCCGGTCTTGGTTGGATGCATCGATTTTTCGCTTGAGTTCAAGTGCGGCCACGGGATCTATTTCTGGGTCACGAATAAGGTCCTCATAGTGCCACTGCACCGTGTCTATCCAGTTTTTACGATAGAGCAGATGTGCCAGTGTTTTGGAATCATAGGGATTGGTATAGGGCTGATCTACACGATCCAGCATATGGTATCTCGCGATACTTTCCTCAAAAATTTGAAAGGCCTCTTTGCTTTTCATCTGTATTTTTTTTCAAAGATACGGGGTTGTGCGCACCTACAAAAGTTCAGGGGTCAGCAACAGTGTTGCTAGCAGTAATATTAACACCAAATCTGCCCACACTTTTTTAGGGATTTGTTGGATAACTACAGGCATCCATACCCAAAAAAGATAGGCGGTACACACCCACATATGGGGGGTATTGATGTCTAAAACCAAAGAAGTAACACCAACCAACAACAGCGCCCATAGCATGGTACGCACACGGCGGTTCTCGGCGGGCACCCATTTGTTGGGCCACAATCCAAAACGCAAACCCAACACAACAAGGCCAATTCCCAAAATACTCAAAGTGAAATACCAATCGTCTAAAGGTCTGGGTACCGGTGCCCAAGCACTACTGTGCCAAGGAAATATTTCACTAACCGTCCAAAACAAAAAAGTAAAGGCCCCCATCCCTACCAGCATAAGCCACCATTTCCTAAGGTCACGCTCTTGCCATTGCAACATGGCCAGTGGAGTCAATAAGAGCAACATCCATCCGTGGGGAATCACATACACCACAGCCATCCCCAAAAAGGCGGTGACAAAAACAGGGTCTCTGCGGCTTCCGTTGGCACTTAAGTGAAGCAGCCCACCTATGTATGATGCCATCAAAGCAGTTTCTAGCCATACTTGAAAGTCATACTGTGCCCATGAACCTCCATAAAAACACGCCCCTGCTATCAGCCAATACAAGCCATTGGTGCGGATCAAGGCGCCAAATCGCAGGGACAAAAACTCGAGTAACAAGGTGGTCAAAAAAAATCCCATCAAGGACCAAATGCCAACGATAATAGGTTGTTCAATAAAAAATAATGGTGTTAATAATAACACCAACAAAGCAAGGCGTTGGGGGTTTTTGGTCGTCGAAAAAAAGCTTGTCAACATATTTGTTTTGCCCTATTTTTGCGTACTAAAGATAGTATTTATGAAAGCCTTTTTTGAAGCCATTGCTTTTTTGTTTGAAGAAATTCTATTTCTGCCCCTTGAGGCTTTACGGACACTCGAACTCAGTAGCTGGGTATTGGCCAATGTCATCAACTGGGGCTTTTTGGCCGTTGGTATGGCGGCCGGCGTGTATTGGGTGCTTCAACTCAAAAAGTTTAATGACAATGGCGAAGAGGACAAAGACCCTTCTGCCCATTCTTTCTTATAGGTCAAAGCCGATATCTTTTCGGTAGTATATCCCCTCAAAATCGATTTTCTCTAAGGCTGCATAGCTGTGGCTCAGTGCCTCTTTGTGACTTGTGCCAAAGGCGGTAGATGCCAACACACGGCCTCCACTGGTCACCACGTCTTTGCCTTGGGTTTGGGTTCCTGCATGCACAATCAGGTCGGATGGGTCTATGCCCGAGATGACTTTCCCTTTTTCATAAGCTTCCGGATAGCCTCCCGAAACTGCCACCACGGTGGTGGCTGCCCTTGCGTCGATTTTCAAATCTATTTTGTCTAGTTGTTGGTTGGCGGTGGCTTGCATCAGCGCCGCCCAATCGTTTTGAACACGTGGCAACACCACTTGGGTCTCTGGATCACCCATACGTACGTTGTATTCGATCACCAAAGGCTCGTCTCCAACTTTGATGAGTCCAATAAACACAAAGCCTACATAAGGAATGCCGTCAGACTGCAAACCTTGAATGGTGGGTTCCACGATGCGTTTTTTGATCTTATCTACAAAAACATCGTCCGCAAATGGCACAGGAGAAACGGCTCCCATACCCCCTGTGTTTAGGCCGGTGTCTCCCTCACCTATGCGTTTGTAGTCTTTGGCCATGGGCAGTATTTTATAAGACTTGCCGTCTGTAAGCACAAAGCAAGAAAGTTCAATGCCGTCCAAAAAGGCTTCAATCACCACTTTTTGACTGGCAGCACCAAACTTGGCATCGGCCAACATGGCGGTGAGTTCTTTTTGGGCTTCTTCTAAATCATTGAGTATAAGCACGCCTTTGCCTGCGGCCAAGCCGTCTGCTTTCAGCACATAAGGAGGCGTAATGGTCTCCAAATAGGCCAAGCCTTCTGTGAGTTCGTCTTTCGTAAAACTGCGATAGGCGGCCGTAGGAATGTTGTGCCGTTGCATGAAGGCTTTGGCGTATTCTTTACTGCCTTCGAGTTGGGCGGCTTCTTGGCGCGGCCCAATGACGGGAATGTGCTTGAGTTCGTGGTCGTTTAAAAAGAAATCATGAACCCCCTGCACCAAAGGGTCTTCAGGGCCTACAATGACCAAGTCGATTTTGTGGTCCAAAGCGGCTTGCTTGAGTGCCGGAAAGTCGGTGGGAGAAACAGCCAAGTTGGTACCAAACTGCGTGGTACCTGCATTGCCAGGAGCAATAAACAGTTTGGGGTTTTGAGGGCTTTGGGCGAGTTTCCAACAAAAAGTGTATTCACGTCCGCCACTGCCCAGTACCAAAATATTCATGGAAAAAATTTTGACAAAAATAGGGATTTGTTCGAAAGGATTTAGACATACATCATGGCCGCGCTTTTGGCCAAGAGTTTGCTGACTGCCGCACGTACCAGCATCAAAAAGGAAGTGGCTACGATACGGGTGTCAAGCCAGAAATTTTGCTGATCGATATAAGCCAAATCTGCTTGGATGCGTTTTTGTATGTCTTCGCTTGTGTGCGCAGCACCTTTGTGGCCTTGCACCTGCGCCCAGCCCGTCAGCCCGGGCAGCACCGATTGTCGTTTACGCATGGCATCCGCCCCAACTGCCGCCGAAAAAAAAGTGTTGTCAGCAGCCAAGTGGGGTCTGGGCCCTACGACCGACATCTCACCCTTTAGGATGTTGAGCGCTTGTGGAAGTTCGTCGATCCCGGAATTGCGCAGAATTCTTCCCAATCGGCTGACAGCGGCTTGCAGTGCCTTGCCGGGCACATGGGGAGGCGCATCTGTGGGAAGGGTGCGAAACTTATAACAAGAAAACGGAACCCCGTTTATCCCCTCTCTTTCTTGGACAAAAAACAAAGGCCCTTTGGAGTCGAGTTTGGTTAAAACCCACAACAGCGGCACCAACCACGACAACACAAAAAAGAGTAGTGCCAGAGAAAATAATACATCGAATAAGCGCTTAAGAGCCATATGCGTGGCGGTGTTTTTCATAGGTTGTGATTGCGAAGATACTTCATTTGAAGGCTTTGGGAAAAACAAGCCCCTGACAGGCGGCAAAAAGATTTGTATTTTTGATGCGATCCGCACAAAAAAGAACCATGAACCTATTGATCACAGGCGGCGCTGGCTTTATTGGGGCACATTTGGTAAGACGTATGATCCAAAAATACCCCCAATACCGCATCGTTAATTTGGATGCCTTGACATATGCGGCCGATTTGAATCGCCTTGCGGAGATCGCAGATGCACCCAATTATCAATTTGTAGAGGCTGATCTGACGGATTTTGAAGCGGTTCAAAAAATCGTTTTAGAACACAAGATAGAAACCGTAATTCACCTAGCTGCAGAATCGCATGTGGACCGATCCATTTCGGGCCCTTTGGTTTTTGGGCAAACCAATATCATGGGGACGCTACACTTGCTGGAAGCATGTAGAAACGCATGGCAAGATGACAAAAAACATTTGTTTTATCACATCAGCACCGATGAGGTCTATGGCGCACTGGGGGCAGAAGGTGTTTTCATCGTCGATAGTCCCTATGACCCACATTCGCCTTATTCGGCGTCCAAAGCGGCGGCCGACCATTTGGTACGTGCCTACGGCACAACCTATGGTTTGCCCTATATCATCTCGAACTGTAGCAACAATTACGGTCCAGGGCAGCATAGGGAAAAACTGATTCCACTTCTTATCGATCATTTAAAACACAACAAGCCCCTGCCGATATATGGAGATGGTAGCCATGTGCGCGATTGGCTTTTTGTAGCGGATCATGTGGCAGCCATGGATGTGATTTTCCATAAGGGAGAACGCGGCCAAACCTACCTCATTGGGGGGCAGTGTGAAAAAACCAATCTTGAGGTTGCCCAAAGTGTGTGTGACGCTTATGACCGCAAAATGGGACAGCCCGCGGGTACCGCCCGAAAGTTGATTACTTTTGTGGAGGACCGACCCGGGCACGACCATCGGTATGCCATAGACCCCAGCTTGCTGGAAGACCGTTTGGGGTGGCAGGCACAAACGCCTTGGGAAGCGGGTCTGGAGACCACACTAAACTGGTACTTGAAAAACAATTGATGAAAGGAATCCTACTTGCTGGCGGCACAGGTTCGCGTCTTTATCCGATGACAAAGACCGTGAGCAAGCAATTGTTGCCCATCTACGACAAGCCCATGGTTTTTTATCCACTATCCACTTTGATACAATTGGGGATTTCTGAGATATTGATCATCACCACCCCGCGTGATTTGACGGCGTTTCAAGACTTACTTGGCGATGGAAGTGATTTGGGTTGTTCTTTTCAGTACGCCACCCAATCGGCACCCAATGGGTTGGCAGAGGCTTTTTTGATAGGCGAATCGTTTATCGGAAAAGACCCTGTGGCGCTCATACTGGGAGACAACCTTTTTTATGGTTCTGCCATAGACACCCTTGCCCTCACTACAAAAAACTTTTCCGGCGGTCTGATTTTAGGAGCTCATGTGCAGCACCCCGAACGCTATGGCATCGTGGCACTCCATGCCGACGGAACCATCGCTTCTATCGAAGAAAAACCCAAAAATCCAAAATCGAACTTGGCCATTCCGGGCTTGTATTTTTTTGACGCTACGGTCGTTGAGAAAGCGAAAAACGTACGTCCAAGTGCCCGAGGAGAACTCGAAATCACAGACATCCACAAGGCCTATTGGGAGGCTGGTGCGCTGGAAGTGCGGGTGTTGGAATCGGGAACGGCTTGGTTGGACACCGGCACGGTGAGCAGTTTGTCCAACGCCCACGCTTTTGTGGAGGCGCTTCAAAGCCGACAAGGGGTGCTTGTGGGATCGCCCGAACTGGCGGCCTACAAAAGTGGGCTGATTTCAAAAACAGCCCTTGCGAAACTTGCCCAACAATATGAAGGTTCTGAATATGGACACACCCTTACACGCTGGATCGATGCACGCTAAGCCTGCCCCCATATCGGGTTGTTGGCTATTACAGCCCAAGGTGTTTGCAGATGCCCGCGGGCATTTTAGCGAAACTTTTCAGCTAGACCATTTTGAAGAACTGACGGGCCTAAGACCCGATTTTGTACAAGACAATGAGGTGTTTTCACATCAATACGTAGTGCGAGGACTGCATTTCCAAGCGGCGCCCCACGCACAAGCCAAGCTCATTCGTGTGGTGCAAGGCCGTATCTATGATGTGGTGTTGGACTTGCGAAAAGAATCGCCTGCCTATGGCACTTGGTTTGGTTTGGAACTTTCGGCTGACAACCCACAACAGCTGTTTGTCCCCAAAGGGTTTGCCCATGGATATAGTGTGTTGAGCGAGACGGCTTTGGTACAGTACAAAGTAGATGCGCCCTATGTGCCTGCTGCCGAAAAAGGGGTGCGCTTTGATGACCCTGCTTTGGGCATTGATTGGGGTATCAAAAACCCTTTGGTTTCTGACAAAGACCTGCAGTTGCCCCTGCTCAAAAACTTGGCGTCGTGAAACAGGTGTTGGTGACCGGCGCAGGTGGACAGTTGGGCCAAGCGCTACAAGCTGCTGCTAAAGATTATAAGAATCTCGATTGTGTTTTTTTAAGTAAAGGTGATTTGGACATCACAGATGCCAAAGCCGTTGAGACCCTCTTTGCCAAGCATGATGTTGATGTTTGTATCAACACCGCGGCCTATACGCAAGTGGACCAAGCCGAGGTAGAAAAAGACAAGGCTTTTGCGCTAAACGCCACCGCGGTGCAACAGCTTGGAGAAGTCTGTTTGCGTCATCACATATGGCTGGTACATATTTCTACCGACTATGTGTTTGACGGTGCTTTGGACAGGCCTTATACGCCAAACGATGTCACCAACCCACTGAACGTTTATGGGGCTAGTAAGCTGGCTGGCGAACAGGCCCTACAAAAGTTAGGCAGTGCCTGTAGCATTGTAAGAACGTCTTGGTTGCACTCGCCCTTTGGGCTAAACTTTTACACCAAAATAAAGGCCCAACTGGCCCAAGGAAAATCGGTAAGCGTTACGGCCGATCAATGGGGATGCCCCACCCGTGCCGAAGACCTATCCAAGCACCTACTCGATAGTATCTCCCAAGAAACTTTGCCTAAGGGCATCTCCCATTTTTGCGGACCAGAAGTGATGACCTGGCTCGACCTGGCCAGGAAACGGTTCCCCATGGAAACCATTGCGGAACGAGCTACTTTGCCACAAAAAGCCACCAGACCGAAAAGGGTGGTGTTACAAGCAACAAACCCACCCGCCTAAACGTTAGCCAAAAGATGAACATACCAGCCATTACCAACTACGCCCGTAAGCATGTTTTTGAGAGTGCCAGGTTTTATTATTGGGTGTTGGTGGTGCTAACAAGCTATTTTTTGCTTAACCGATTTTTACAAAAATTGTCCCATGTGTATTTTGATGATCGTTGGACAGAATTAAAAATTGGCGAAGGGTTTTTGTTTGCTTTGGCTTATGGGTTTATTCTTATTAGTGCTTGGTTGTTACGCAAAAAAATACCCCGCTATGTGTTGGGGTGTTGGGGTGGTATCGTGCTTATATTCTTGATTAACGAGTTTCGTTTTGCCTGGGTGAATGCTGATTATAGTCTTATTGAAAGCCTTACCAAAAGCCAAGGCTATTATACCGCTAAGTTTACAATGCCGCTGTTGTTTTGGGGGGTGTGGTCGGCATTAAAAAATGCCAATCATTATGGGGGTCTTTTTGTCCATAAGCTACAAGTGTTTTTAACTATCAATGCGGTTTTGATCATTGCTGGAGTTGTTTTTGGGGTTTCCCTTTTTGAAAGTTATCCGCTCACTGGAAGGTGGGGGTACAGTGGAATTTTGTGGCATAATTCTATTAATAGCATTTTATATGGCATTTCACTAATTTTTTTGTTTGAAAAAGTACAAAAAGAGTGGTTTCTGATCACCCTTTTTGTTGTGGCACTCCTACTATTAGGGCAAAAAGCCGGTTTGCTTTACTTACTGTTGATTTTTGTTTTTGTGATTATTAAGAACCGTTACTTGCGATTGGGGCTTTTTTTGGGGGGTGTTGGTGCTGTTGTTGCGGCTCCACTATGGTTGCCATATGTTGTTTCTTTCCTTCCGTTTTGGGAAAATGTTTATCATAAATATGGGGTGTGGGGTGTTGTGTTTTCTTTAAGAAATGAAACAATTAAATACATTTGGGATAATAACATGACGGATTTCGATGTAATCGATATTTTAATAGGGGGAGTAATTCGATTTCCTTCCAGAATTGAAATGATGCCATTTGATATTTTTCTT
>JBMYLY010000008.1:0-35884 GCA_049596815.1 Flavobacteriaceae bacterium
CCAACGGTATGTTTGGGATCAAAGCATTGGATTCGGTGTTCATCACTTCACGTCATGCAAAATACGTTCCGTGCTATGTTGACCCCCCTCCCATTCTATGTTATGGGCGTCTAATTGGTTGATAAAGACTTGAGAAACAGAACCGGCATCGCTCACGAATACCGAAAAGCCGAGTTGGTTGCCCAGCAAAGCTGCGCCAACCCCGCTTTCTCCTGCTCCCAATACAACCAAGCGTTTGTTCATCTTATCTAATTTTTAGGGTCACGAGTGAAACAATCGCCAACACGATCCCTACAATCCAAAAACGGGACACAATTTTGCTTTCATGATAGCCGCGTTTTTGATAATGGTGATGCAAAGGCGCCATGAGGAAAATGCGTTTTCCAACCCCAGTTTTTTTCTTGGTGTATTTAAAATAAGCTACTTGTAGCACCACAGACAAATTCTCTATCAAGAAGATGCCACAAAGAATGGGGATAAGCAGTTCTTTTCGAACCGCCAATGCCAGTACGGCAATAATTCCCCCTATAGTCAGGCTACCTGTATCGCCCATAAAGACTTGTGCCGGATAGGCGTTGTACCATAAAAACCCAACCAAACCACCCGTGACTGCTGCAATAAAAATCACCAACTCACTAATGCGTGGGATGTACATCACATTGAGGTACTCTGAAAAAATAATATTGCCCGACACCCAAGCAAAAATGCCCAACGCCAAAACGATAATGGCCGCAGACCCCGCTGCCAAGCCGTCAATGCCATCGGTCAGATTGGCACCGTTAGAAACGGCTGCGACTATAAAAATCACAATAGGAATAAACACCAACCATGCATACCGATCCCATGAATCATCCACCCATGTGATGATGTCAGCGTAGTCAAATTCGTTGTTTTTAAGAAGAGGAATCGTGGTTTTGGTGGATTGCTCTTCGATTTGAAAACTTTGGGTGGCAGGAGCTTCCTGACGTATGGTAACCTCAGGATGAAAATAAAGCGTGGTCCCAACAATCAACCCCAGACCAACTTGCCCAATGACTTTGAACTTGCCTTTGAGACCAGCTTTGTCTTTTTTCTTGATTTTGATGTAATCATCCACAAAACCGATACAGCCCATCCAAAGGGTGGTAACGATTAGCAAAATGATGTAAATGTTTTCGAGCTTGGCCAATAACAACACCGGCACAAGGGTTGCCAATATGATAATCAGTCCGCCCATGGTTGGGGTTCCAGCTTTTTCTTTTTGTCCTTCCAGACCGAGGTCGCGTATGGTCTCACCCATCTGATAATTGTGTAGCAAACGAATGATTTTTTTTCCAAAAATGGAAGAAATAAGCAATGACAGAATCACCGCTACCGAAGCCCGAAATGACAAATACTGAAACAGTCCCGCTCCGGGAAACTGATAGTGTTGCTCTAAATATTCAAACAAATAGTATAACATCAGTCGCTTATTTTTAGGTTTGATTTTAGCTCTATCATGTCGTCAAAATCTTTTTTGACGCCTTGAATCTCTTGGTGGGTTTCATGTCCTTTACCTGCCACTAAAATGATGTCATTGGGGTGGGCCAACTGGCAAGCTGTTTTGATGGCTTGTTTTCTATCTGCAATCGATAAAAATTTCTTATAGTCTTCTGGTGCTACCCCCTCTTCCATTTGTTTGATAATGGCTTCGGGTTCTTCATTCCTTGGATTGTCAGAGGTAAAAATCACTTTGTCACTGAGCATGGTGGCTATACGACCCATTTTGGGTCTTTTGGCCGCGTCGCGACCCCCGCCACAACCAACAACCGTGATCAACAACTCGTTGCCGGTTCTTATTTGATTGATAGATGTCAGAACATTCTCCAAGGCATCGGGCGTGTGGGCAAAATCGACTATGGCTTTGATGTTGTTGTTTGCAGTAAAAGCATTGAACCTACCAGCTACAGGCTCAATGGCACTGATGGCATGTAAGCTCTCCTCCGGATCTTTCCCTAGCAACAAACAACATGCGTATACAGCTACTATATTGGAGGCATTAAAATCTCCTACCAAGGGAGTCCATACCTCTGTGTTATCGACCGTTAACAGCATCCCTGCAAAATCGCGTTCGAGAATCTTGGCCTTAAAATGTGCCGAAGTTTTTAAGCCATAAAATCGATGTTGGGCCTTGCAGTTCTGCAACATAAAAGCACCGTTTTTATCATCTTTATTACTTAAGGCAAAGGCCTCCTGGGAGAGCTGATCAAAAAATTGTTTTTTGGTGTCTCTGTATTGCGCAAAGGTTTTGTGGTAATCTAAATGGTCGTGTGACAAATTGGTAAAAACACCACCCGCAAAACGCAAGCCTGCTGTTCTGCACTGGTCAATGCCATGCGAGGACACTTCCATAAAGCAATAACCCACCCCTGCTTGTACCATTTTGTGCAAAAAAGCATTGATGGCCAAAGGATCTGGTGTGGTATGGGTGGCAGGATAGGACTGCTCATTGATGGCGTTGCCGATGGTAGAAATCACACCTACAGAATGACCCAACCTTTGAAATACACCAAACAACAAGCGGACAACCGAAGTTTTTCCATTGGTACCCGTCACCCCAATTAACTGAAGTTGCTCTGAAGGGCGTTCGTAAAAGTTGGCTGCCATGATTGCCAAGGCTAAACGTGTGTTGGCTGTGCGTATGTAGGTAACTCCTGTTTGGATTTTTTCGGGTATCGACTCACAAACAACACTTGTGCATCCATTTGTTATAGCCGCATTGATATGTTCATGACCGTCACTAACCTGCCCTCGAAGTGCTACAAAAATACTATCAGGGTTTTTAAGACGTGAATCATACTGAATCTGGGCTACGTCGCGATCCGTTGTACCCACTACCGAATCGATGGAAACCCCATACAATATGTCCTTAAGTGCTTTCATGGTTGGGTTTGTGTTAGTGTTGTGGATGTATCAAGGGGCAAATCCTTTTCAACCGAGGTCAACTTTTGAAGTCGTTCGATGTCGAGTTGTTGGTTTTCAGGAATGGTACTGTAGAGCTTATGAGCGATGGTTTTAAAAACTGGAGCTGCCACGCGGTTACCGTAATAGCCTTTCTTTTTGTTGGGTCTATGCACCACAACAATGCAAGAATATTTGGGTTTGTCAGAGGGGAAATAGCCCACAAAACTGGATACATACTGCACTTCATCTTTTGTGTAATCAACTTGACAAGTGCCGGTTTTTCCTGAAATTGCAAATTCAGGGTCATAAATATTTCTTGCGGTACCCCACGGTTTTTCAACCACTCCTTTTAGAAGTGCTTGTACCTTACTCAAGGTTTCCTCTGAGCAAATCGAAGCATTTAAAACTTCCACAGGGAGTTTTTCTGCCCGATAATCACCCAAACTCCTGATTTGATCTACAAACCTCGGTTTGACCATAACCCCATTGTTAGCAACGGCATTATAGAAAGTCAATGTCTGTAAGGGGGTCAAAGAAACTCCATACCCATAGGCCATCCATGGCAAGTCAAGGCCATCCCAGTCTGCATCTTTAGGATGCGGAATTTTGGGAATGCCCTCCCCCAAAACAGGTATGCCCAAAGGCTCGCTAAGCCCCATATTGATTAGGCGGTTGACAAACAGTTCGGGACGTGATTTATAATTTTCGTGGATGGCTTGAACCATACCAGTGTTCGAGGAACGTTCAAAAACTTCGGCCAAACTGATTTTTCCATAGCCTCCTTTTTTGGAATCTCGTACATTGTACTTGCCGTAAAAAGTGAGTATTCCATTTTTAGTGTCTATGACTGTGGTTGTATCTACTACTTTGTCTTCTAAGGCGGCTACCAATGCCATGAGTTTGAATGTAGAGCCCGGCTCATGTGACTCCCCTATGGCATAGTTTAGTTTTTCGTAATATTTTCCTTCTTGGGTTCTGCCCAAATTGGCCACAGCACGGATGGCACCCGTTTTTGTTTCCATAACTATGGCGGTACCGTGCTCTGCCTCATAATCTTCCAATGCTTTTAAAAGTGCATGGTGGGTGATGTCTTGTATGTTTACGTCTATGGTCGTGAACACATCATAACCGTCTTGAGGTTCTTGTTGGTAAGAGTTTGTTAGGGGCTTCCATTCGCCATTGGCAATCTTCTGTCTGAGTTGCAGTCCGGGAACACCACGAAGACGGTTTCCATAAGCACCCTCAAGTCCGACGCGCAAGTACTGACCGTTTGGTTGGCGTTGCTCATATCCAATGGTGCGTTCTGCAATTTTCCCCAGAGGATGCTCACGAACCGTTTTTCGCTCCACAATCAGACCTCCTTTGACCCCACCCAAACGAAACATGGGAAAAGTGCGCAAACGATTCATCTGTTCGTAACTCAAATCACGAGCCAGGCGTTTGTATCTGTTTTTTTGGTTGCGTGCCCTTATCAACAAATCTCTGTAATGATTGCTGGGTTTTCCAAACAACACAGACAGTGAGTCGGACAATGGATTTATGTGCTTATTAAAAGTGCTGTTTTTGACTGTTACCGCATCAAAATAGATGCTGTAGCGTGGTACCGAGGTAGCTAGCAAGCTGCCATCAAGTGCATAAATGTTTCCGCGGATTGGAGTAATCTCAAAATTTTTAACAGTGGTTTTTTCTGAAAGCTTTTCATATTTTTCACCCTCTACCAATTGCAGATACACCAACTTATAGCCTACGGACAACCCCAACAACAACAAAGACACAGCTACAAAAGCCATCTTAGAAACGAGTTGTTTTTTCTTGTTCATTGGGTTTTGGTTATTGTAATTTTTGTAGGCGGTGTAGTTGAGGAAACAAAACCTCTTTGAGACAATTTTCTTTTGATTTCTGTCTCCAGTCTAACATGCATAGCACGTGTGCGTGTTTCTGCAAATCGACTTTTAAGATCCTGGATTTCATTGCTCAGGGTTGCAATTTGCATAACCCTTCCGTCGACCCTGTGAGAGGCCGCTATCATTAACCCAGCAAGAAAAAACAGAAAAACAATAAAGCGCCAGTTTTTAGTAGCGCCCTCTTGCACTAGAAACGATCCACGTAATATTTCTAAAAATCCTCTTTTCATAACTTTTCTGCCACACGAAGTTTGGCACTTCTGGCTCTTTTGTTGATTTGAATTTCCTCCTCTCGGGGAAGTATCATCTTGCCGACTTTTTTAAAAGGCAACTGAATATTTCCGAATGCATCTTTACTTGGCTCATTGTCAAAACAACCGTATTGCATAAACCTTTTTACCAACCGATCTTCGAGTGAGTGATAGCTTATCACACACAAACGACCATGTGGATGAAGGACCTGAGCACTTTGTTCTAGCAAGGCTTCCAAAGCTGATAGCTCTTGATTGACTTCTATTCTAAGAGCTTGAAAAATTTGTGCCAGCTCTTTATGAAAACGCACTTCAGGCACCATGGGCCGCAATAGTTCAATCAAGGCTTGGGTAGTGGCAATTTTATTGCCTTTTCTTTGTGTGACTATCTCGGATGCAAACCGACGCGCAGACCTTAACTCCCCATATCGGTAAAATATATTTCCGAGAGTGGTTTCATCATATGTATTGACTATAATCTCAGCTGTGTTGTCAATGTTTTGACTCATACGCATATCCAAAGGACCGTCGAAACGAATCGAAAACCCCCTGTCTGGGGTATCCAACTGATGAGACGAGACGCCCAAATCGGCCAATATTCCATCGACCTTGTCGATGTTGTGGAAGCGTAAAAACTTTTGCAAATACCTAAAATTCTGATGCACCAAAAGCAATCGGTCATCACCCCACTGGTTGTTTAAAGCATCTTCGTCTTGATCAAAAGCCACTACCCTACCATCAGGGCCCAATTGTGAAAGAATGGCCTTGGTGTGGCCTCCACCGCCAAAGGTTACGTCGACATAAGTGCCTGATTTTTTGAGGGCCAAGCCCTCAAGGGAGGCCGCCAACAAAACAGGCTTATGATACATCTTGGTCGTCGTTACCCATTACCTCTTCAGCGAGCTCGGCAAAGTCTATGGCCGCATCATCAATCGCTTTTTCGTAGTGCGTCTTGTCCCATATTTCAATCATGTTGATAGCCGAGGACAATACCACGTTTTTTTCCAGCGATGCTATCCCCAACAAGTCCTTGGGAACCAACATCCGGTCTGGAGCGTCGATTTCCACCTTTTTGACACCTGCAGTAAATCGACGTATGAAGTCATTGTTTTTCTTTTTGAATCGATTGAGCTTATTGACTTTTTGCATCAACAAGGACCACTCCTCCATGGTGTACATTTCCAGACAAGGCTGAAAAACAGAGCGTTTGAGCACGAAAGCACCAACACCTTGTAGCTGTTTTTTAATAGCTACTGGAAGCTTGATCCGCCCCTTTGGGTCTATTTTACACTCATAAGTGCCGACTATGTGCATATTAGTTAGAATCAATCGAATTGAACCAAAGGTATCAAATAAATACCACTTTTTACCACTTTTTACCACTTTGTTAATAAATTATCCCGTTGACAAAGGGATTATGGCACAACAGACTGATTTATAGTGATTTGTGCTGATGAAAGTTCTATTGAATCAAATTAAGGTCCCGTGATTTAATTTCTTTCGATGACGATTTTAAACGGTTTTGCTATCACACGAAATGGCTATATTTGCGCACTATTCACTGCTCATGAAAGAACAGTTATTAGAATCCGGCGGGTTCAAATATTTAGAAAGAGGAGAAGGGAAACCCATCGTAATACTACATGGGCTTATGGGCGGTTTAAGCAATTTCCAAGGAGTTACCGACCATTTTCCTAGCCTAGGGTATAAAGTGATTATTCCCATGCTGCCTATATATGATTTGCCGTTGCTAAAAACCAATGTCAAAGAATTTGCGTTGTTTGTCAATCGGTTTGTTGAGCATCTCCAACTGACAGATGTCTTGGTTGTTGGAAACTCTTTGGGAGGGCATATCGGTTTGTTATTCACCAAGCTTTTTCCCAAAAAGGTAAAAGGTCTTATCATTACCGGAAGCTCTGGGTTGTATGAAAATTCTATGGGGGAAAGCTATCCCAAGAGAGAGAACTACGAATATATACAACAAAAATGTCAAGAAGTTTTCTATGACCCTGCTGTGGCAACTCCCGAAATTGTAGATGAAGTCTTTTCTACAGTAAATAATCGTAAAAAACTTATCAAAATTCTTACGATTGCTAAAAGTGCCATCCGTCACAATATGGCCAAAGAGTTGCCTAACATCAAAAACCCTGTGGCTATCATTTGGGGAGAAAATGATGGAGTGACTCCTCCCAACGTGGCGCATGAGTTCAAAAAACTTCTACCCAACTCTACCCTCTATTGGATTGCATCTTGTGGACATGCCCCCATGATGGAGCACCCACAACAATTCAACGTGTATATGGAAGAATGGCTTACGGCCAACAAGCTGTAATCTCATGCCTGTTCGATCCGCTCAGTTTGTAGTCAGCAATTCTGCTGTAGATCAGTGCCCAAACACCCAATCGCATGAATACGCATTTATAGGGCGTTCTAATGTTGGGAAGTCTTCTCTAATCAACACGCTAACAGGGCAAAAAAAATTGGCCAAAACATCTGGAACTCCAGGAAAAACACAGCTGATCAATCATTTTTTGATTAATAACGCATGGCATTTGGTTGATTTGCCGGGATATGGCTATGCGCGGGTTTCCAAGAAAGCACGAAAAACCTTTCAAAAACTCATCACAGATTATTTTGAGCAACGTCAGCAACTGGTAAATACTTTTGTACTGATCGACATTCGCCACGAACCCCAAAAAATAGATTTGGAATTTATCCAATGGCTAGGTGAAAACAGTGTCCCTTTCTCGATTGTGTTTACCAAATCAGATAAATTGAAGCCCAAGCAAATCGAAAAAAATGTAGCGGATTACAAGGATCAACTATTAAAATCGGGCTGGGAATCTTGCCCTCCTGTTTTTATCACATCTGCCGCCTCGGGTACGGGACGAGAAGAGGTGCTTGACTACATCGATCAAATCAATTCGAGTCTTTAGATTTTTGGACGTTCCCCAATTTTAATTCAGCAGCGAAAAAATCGCAAAATTGCTGAAATGCCTCTCCCATTTTGGCATCTTGGGTAGCTTTTAGATAAGAAGCACGTATGCCCACCAATGTTTGATGTACAAAAACCCGCATTTGATCTACAGGCATTTCTTTGGTCCACAAATCTATTCGAGCACTCTCTTGTTGGTCTTTGTCCCAAGTACTCATAAACAAGGCGGCCGCTTCCTGGTCACTAACACCCCCATCTGGGGCAGACCAACTCAATTTTTCAGGAACTTGATTGACATCCAAGCTGACATCAATACTGATGGTAGTTTTCTTCATCGACGAGGTTTATATTTTGAAGCCCTATACAATTCCATATAGGGTGTATTTATTATTTCTTCAACGGAATTATTGGTTCTTTTGGCGTAAGATTCGACAATCTGCAAACCCAGCCATTGTCCAATTTTTCCCGGAGATTCTTGATCAATATCAAGGTAGAATTTAGAAAATGGCGCAGGCCGAATAAATCGACTGATCAAATCGGATTGGGTACCGAACAACATCTCTTGACTGGCAAAATAATTCCATATTTCTTTTTCGTTGGCTTGGGACCAAGCTATTTGCTCTGGTGTATATCCCAAAATTACATCTGACTTTTGATCAGGTAAAAGCTGTTGTTTAAGCCATTGCTTTTTTCCATGATATATCATATGTGCCAAAAAAGTACGACCCTCAATAGTTGGCAAATGTTGTTCAGACAACACTGCTGCCACTTCAGGCAAGATTTGTTCAGGGCTCATGTTTTGCCTTATATACAACGGAATCCCTTCGTACAAAGGGTGGTCTTTTCCTAAAAACACATCAACAGAAATCAGCAGCAGACTATCGGCATCTATCACCTTGTTGTTGTAATCCACATCCGACATCAGGGTGATGATTTTTTTGGGCAAAGCAGTTTTGGGGAAGATTTTTTTATACCTACTCAAAAGCGGTTGTAGGTCTTGGTTGAGTTTGTCTGTTGTGATTGCTTTGGTCTCCTCAAACAGAACCCTTTGAAGGCTGTCTTTTTGCTTGTCGACCCAAACCTCCAAAGAAGTTTCTAAGGGAAAAAAGTAGGGATAGGTCTTTTGAAGTTGTTCGAGTGTGTTGACGGTTTCCCCATAAAACAACTGCTCAAAACGAATGAGTTCGTAGGACACAAAAGGAAGGTTTTCCTTTTGATTTTTACAACTTATATGCAAAAAACAAATGGAAAGCATAAGAAAATAGATGCTGCTTTTTAAGAAACCCATAAATCCACTACATTTGACTCTTTATTGAACAGTAGCACGAAACTACTACTTAATAAATAAAAAAACTATGAAAAAGCAACAGCTCGCCGACCACATCGTCCAGTGGCTGGACGGATACCTTTCCCAATCCAACCTTCAAGGTTTTGTGGTAGGTGTTTCTGGCGGGGTCGACTCGGCACTCACATCAACGCTTTGCGCCCTGACAGGCAAACCCACCTTATGTCTGGAAATGCCCATTCAACAGGCCTCCAATCAGGTGAGTAGGGCTGAAACTCACAACAAATGGTTGACAGAAACTTTTCCCAATGTGACTGTCAAAAGAGTGGATCTCAATGCAGTTTTCAACGCTTTTGAACAACTGGATAAAACAACTGAGGACGCCCCCAACAGGCTGTTGTCCCTAGCCAATAGCAGATCGCGTCTTCGAATGACTACCCTGTATTATTATGCGGGTGTCAATCGTGCTTTGGTTGCAGGTACTGGCAACAAAGTCGAAGATTTTGGCGTGGGCTTTTACACCAAATACGGTGATGGCGGTGTGGATGTAAGCCCGATTGCCGACCTGATGAAAACCGAAGTTTGGGCATTGGCCGAACACTTGGGCGTCGATGAAAGCATTGTTCTAGCAGCGCCTACGGATGGGTTATGGGACGACGACAGAACTGATGAAGACCAACTTGGCGCCAGCTATAAAGAGCTTGAATGGGCTATGGGGCAACACCATGCTGAAAAAACACCCAGCGACTTTGATGGCAGACAAAAAAAAGTACTCGAAGTGTTTTTAAAACACCACAACGCCAACAAACACAAGATGTTACCCATTCCGGTTTGTGAAATTCCACCATCACTTAGGTAATCTTTTTGTTAAATTTTGAGGAATTTACCTACACACTTTGTAGTTTGAATCATTTTATTGTTTCTTTATGCTTTGAGCCAAACAGCCGTAAGCATGATCAAAGTTCTCATTGCAGATCCTCACATCATTGTCCACAAGGGCATCAAGGCTGTGTTTCGCAATTCCACTGAAATTTCCATAGTTGGAAAGGTTACCAACGACGAGGATTTATACGCATTTTTAGATGACAATCTGGTTGATATTGTCATCATGGAACTGGACTTTTCAGCTGTGGATGGGCTTTCGATTTTGAAAAAAATAAAAGATGAATATCCAGCAGTTCGTGCATTGATTTTTACAGGACAACCTGAAGAGGTATATGCCATTTCGTCCCTAAAAGCAGGGGCTTCTGCCTATCTCAACAAGTCTGTTCCTTCGAGCTACATCCGAGATGCCATTCTCAAAATCAGTTCGGGTGGTGTCTATATCACCAACCAGTTGGCACAAAGTATTGCATTTGATGAAACTACAGGCAACCCACGTAGACTTTTTAAGAAATTGTCCATGCGCGAAGTCGAAGTATTGAAGCTATTGTCAAGTGGAAAGAGAAACAAAGAAATCGCTTTTGAGTTAGATATTAACGAAAAGACTGTCAGCACCTATAGAAGTCGGATTATGAAAAAACTAAAGGTGCGCAACTTGGTGGAGTTGATTCGCAAAGCCCAATCGATGCATATCGAAACTTTCTAGAACAAGACCCTGTCTAAGCGTTCACTTAGGTTTTTACGCAACCCCACATAGGCATTTACTTCCTCCAAAATTTCGCTGTGGGTTTGGCTTTGAGATGTTGCGGTTTGTTGTTGAAGGCTTCCAATTTTTTCTTGAATCAAATGGCATCGAAAATTAAGAACGGTCTGGGTGAGCCAACGGCCAATTTCTTTGGTTTTTTCTTTTACGAAAATATTTTTGCGCTCCCAGTCGTGTAGCGGGTTGCCTTCGTCCTGCATTAAAATACTGGTCACCAAGCTAGATTGTTCCGGTGCCAAATCACGGATAAAAGATTCAACTACCAAAGGCTCTTGGGTGTTGTATTTAACAAGAAGTTGTTCGTACAACTCACGAAATGCCGGCGTGGACAACTCCACCTCGTCTTGTTGAAGGTCCAAGTAAATCTTCTCATAAACCTTCGCTCTTAGGGTCGTTGTTTTAAGTGTCAAATCGTCTTCGCTTTGAGGGTCAAAAACAACATCATTGATTTCAACCTCTTCCTGGCCATGAAGCAACAGCAAAGCAATTATGTTGCGTTCCAGTTCGTAGCGCACATCAACCTTTTGGGTAGGGGTATTGACCAACTCCATAGCAGGCTTGGACCCTTTTCGAGTCGCGGGTTTTTTGGGACTTTTGCTCAACTGGGCGAGGGTAGAGAACAACACATCTTCACTAATATCCATCAACAAAGAACAGCTTTGCACATACACCTCACGCTTGATCGGGTCTGGGATTTTGGCAATGCTCTGCACCATTTCTCTTATGGTCTCTGCTTTTCGAATGGGGTCTTTTTTCCCTTCTTCTGCCAAAAGTGTGGCCTTAAATTGGATAAAATCTTGCGCCTGTTCGTCCAAATAAAGCGAGAGGGTTTCCAAATCTGTTTTTCTGGCGAAACTGTCAGGGTCTTCTCCTTCTGGAAAGGTGCATACTTTGACATTCATACCCGCCTCCAAAATCAAATCTACCCCACGTAATGCCGCACGAAGCCCCGCGGGATCGCCGTCAAATAGCAAGGTGATATTGGGGGTGAGTCTGCGAATGAGACGTATTTGATCGGGAGTAAGAGCGGTTCCTGATGAAGAAACCACATTTTTTATTCCCGCTTGATGCATTTGAATCACATCGGTGTAGCCCTCAACCAAATAGCAATTGTCTTCTTTGGCAATACTTTGTTTTGCTTGATATAGGCCGTAAAGCACTTTGCTTTTTTGGTAAATGTCACTCTCGGGGGAATTGAGGTATTTGGCAGCGTTTTTATCTTGTGTCAGGATGCGCCCGCCAAATCCCATCACACGGCCAGACATGCTGTGAATAGGGAAAATCACACGCCCCTTAAATCTATCAAAGCGTTTTTCATCCTTGGCGATGGTCAAGCCTGTACTGATTAAAAACGCTTCTTGAAAGCCTGCGTCTAAAGCGGCTTTTGTAAATACCTCCCAACTGTCGGGTGCATAACCGAGGGAAAAAGTTGCAATCGATTCATCACTAAAACCTCTTTCTTTGAAATAGCTAAGACCTATGGCCTTTCCCTCATCGCTTTTGTGTAAGATTTCCGAAAAATAAGATTGTGCAAAATCTGAAACCAAATACATGCTCTCACGGGCGGTAGCGGCTTCCTTTTGCGCGTCGGACTGTTCGGTCTCTTCTACCTCTATATTGTATTTTTTTGCCAAATACTTGATGGCCTCGGGGTAGGTAAAATGCTCGTGTTCCATCAAAAAAGCCACCACATTGCCCCCTTTTCCACTACTGAAATCTTTCCAAATCTGCTTGGCAGGAGAAACCATAAAACTGGGTGTCTTTTCTGTGGTAAATGGACTCAATCCTTTGAAATTTGAACCCGATTTTTTTAACTGTACAAAATCCCCTATCACCTCCTCAAGGCGGGCAGTTTCAAAAACGGCATCTATGGTTGACTTGTCTATCAAGGTGTTTAAATAGGCTTCCTAAAGTACAAAAAACTTAAGATTAATAACTGCGGTCTATCACGTACGCCACCATACGGGTCAGACTCTCTTTGGTAGGGCTTTCTGGCAAGGGCTCTATGAGTGCCAGCGCACGATCTCTGTAGGAGTGCATTTGCGAAATCGCATATGACAATCCACCCTTCTGTTTTACAAAGTCTATCAACTCACGTACGCGCTTGCGGTTTTTATGATGTTTCTTGATAATGTTTTTTACCCAACGGCGCTCTTTGGGTGTGCTTTGTTGCAAGGCGTAAATCAAAGGAAGGGTCATTTTTTGCTCCTTGATGTCGATACCTGTGGGTTTGCCTATTTTTTGTTCGCCATAGTCAAAAAGGTCGTCTTTAATCTGAAAAGCCATTCCAATATGTTCACCAAAAGAGCGTAACAATTCGATTTTATCATCATTTGCATGTACAGACGAAGCACCAAGCGCACAGCATGAGGCGATCAATGAGGCGGTTTTTTTACGAATGACATCATAATAAGTCTGCTCATCAATGCTAAGGTTTCGTGCCTTTTCAATTTGTAACAATTCCCCTTCGCTCATCTCACGAACAGCAGTCGATATGATGTCCAAAAGATCGAAATCTTTGTGATCGATACACAGCAACAAGCCTTTTGACAAAAGATAATCCCCCACCAAAACCGCAATCTTGTTTTTCCATAAGGCATTGATCGAAAAAAAACTTCGACGTCTGTCACTGTCATCCACCACATCATCGTGAATTAAGGTTGCTGTATGAATCAACTCAATAACAGAAGCTGCGCGATAGGTGCGCTCATTGACTTGTTGCTTTTCGGAAACCAACTTGGCAGCAAAAAAAACAAACATCGGGCGCATCTGCTTCCCCTTTCGATTGACTATGTAATGAGTGATGCGGTTGAGCAAGGCTACTTTAGAGGACATGGCATCAGAAAACTTCTCTTCGAAAAGTTCCATTTCCTCCAAGATGGGGCGTTTGAGCTGCTCAACGATTTTCATGGGTCGGTAAAGATACAATATCCAAGGGTGACTTTAGGAAAAAGACTTGTAAATGTGGGGGTTAAACCGCCTTGTTGGCCAACTGTCCACAAGCAGCGTCAATGTCTTTGCCACGAGAGCGACGCACGGTCACTGGAATTTTGTGTTGCTCCAAAGCTTCAATATAGCGGTTGACCGCGCCTTCCGAGGCTTGATGAAAATCACTTTCGTCGATCGGATTGTATTCAATCAAATTGACTTTAGAAGGGACATCCAAACAAAACTTGACCAAGGCATCTATTTCATTTTGGTTGTCATTAATGCTTTCCCACACCACATATTCAAAAGTAATCTTGCTTTGGGTCTGAGCATACCAATGCAACAAGGCAGCCTTGAGCTCAACGAGCGGAAATTTTTTGGTAAAAGGCATGATTTTGTTTCGTGTCTCCTCTATGGCAGAATGTAAGGAAACTGCCAGTTTCCATTTGGGTTTTCCATCGGCCATTTGAGCAATCATTTTGGAAACTCCTGAAGTAGAAACCGTGATGCGCTTGGGAGACATCCCCAAACCCTCTGGAGATGTAATCTTGTCTATGGCAGCCAAAGTATTCTTGTAATTCATCAGCGGCTCACCCATACCCATAAACACCACATTACTCAACGGACGGTCATGATACAAAAGACTTTGCTTGTTGATAACAGCCACTTGGTCAAAAATCTCATCCGGGTTTAGGTTGCGCATACGCTTAAGCCGCGCAGTAGCACAGAAAGTACAATCCAAACTACAACCCACCTGACTGGAAACACAGGCAGTTGTTCGGGTAGCCGTCGGAATTAGAACAGACTCAACCACCAAGCCGTCATGTAGCCGGACAGCATTTTTGATGGTGCCGTCATCGCTCTTCTGCTGCTGATCGACCTCTATGTGGTTGATGACAAAATTCTCACCCAACAGTTCGCGATGGGCAACCGACAAATTGGTCATTACATCAAAGCTTTGGGCAGCCTTACGCCACAACCATTCATAGACCTGATTGCCTTTAAAAACCGGAATGTCGTTTTCCTTAAAAAATGCACGCAACTCATCCTTTGAAAGGGTGCGAATGTCCTTGCGTGCAGGGGTCATATTAGATGATTAACATCGCGTCTCCATAGGAGTAAAAGCGATATTTTTTCTTAACAGCTTCCTCGTATGCTTTTTTGACAAAATCATGACCTGCAAAAGCAGACACCATCATCAATAAGGTAGATTTTGGCAAATGAAAGTTGGTTACCATACTATCGGCGATTCTGAAATCGTATGGGGGAAAAATAAATTTATGGGTCCAACCTCGGTAGGTGTTCAGGGTGTTGCTCGAAGAGACAGAAGTCTCCAAAGCCCTCATAGAGGTTGTGCCGATAGAACACACCCGCTTTTTTTCTGCTTTAGCACGATTGACCAATGCCACCGCAGCCTCATCGATAATCAGCTCTTCAGAATCCATCTTATGTTTGGAAAGATCCTCCACTTCTACGGGGTTGAAAGTCCCTAGCCCCACATGGAGAGTAATGTCTGCCATATCGATCCCTTTGATTTCCAAACGCTTCAAAACGTGTTTTGAAAAATGCAAACCTGCCGTAGGCGCAGCCACGGCACCTTCGTGCTTGGCGTAGATGGTTTGGTAACGGTCACGGTCAAAATCTTCTTCTTGTCGCTTGATGTACTTCGGAAGGGGTGTTTGACCCATTTGGTGCAACTTTTCCCGAAAAGCGTCGTAAGAGCCATCAAATAAAAAACGGAGTGTACGACCTCTAGAGGTGGTGTTGTCTATAACCTCAGCGACCAGTTCTTCTCCTTCGCCAAAGTAGAGTTTGTTACCAATTCGAATCTTACGAGCGGGGTCTACAAGCACATCCCAAAGGCGTTGCTCCTGATTGAGTTCACGAAGAAGGAAAACCTCAATTTTGGCACCGGTTTTTTCTTTATTGCCAATCAAACGGGCAGGAAATACCTTGGTGTTGTTGCGCACCATCACATCACCTTCGTCGAAATAATCGACAATATCCCGAAAATGTTTGTGTTCAATCGTCTCTGTTTCTCGATGGAGCACCATCAATTTGGAATCATCTCTATGGTCTGCAGGATATTCGGCCAATAGGGTTTCGGGCAAGTCAAAGTTAAAGTGCGATAATTTCATTTCTTTATTTAAGTGCGCAAATATACTATCCCAAAGGGGGCCTTGTCAAGTGAATGAGGGAATAATTCGAATTTAGCTCAAAACAAAGCCCAAATCCTCGAGGTCAGACCAGAATTCCGGATAGGATTTGGAAACCACGTCGGGCTCATTGATGGTGATGGGCACAAGAAGTCCCAGAGGCGCAAATGCCATGGCCATCCGATGATCGTGGTAGGTGTCGATAGCCACATGAGGCACTATGGCACCCGTACGCGGTTTGAGATGCAAACTGTCATTGGTGACTTGAATATCTGCCCCTAATTTGGATAGCTCCGTTTCTAAGGCCACCAGACGATCGGTTTCTTTTATTTTAAGCGTATGCAAACCAGTCAAATGACAGCCCACACCCATGCCATAGCAACTGACAGCTATCGTCTGAGCTATGTCGGGCGCATTGACCAAATCAAAGTTGAACTCCCCTTCGTAAGCATTCGACTTGTCCAACAAAAGGTGATTTTCTCCCAATTGGGAAACCACCCCCAACTGCTTGTAGATGTCGACCAATACCCGGTCGCCCTGAAGGCTATCTGCTTTATAGGTTGATAGTTTTAGGTTGGCTTGGTTAGCCAAAGCAGCCAAACCAAAAAAATAGGACGCCGAACTCCAATCAGATTCAACCCACACTTCTCTGGAATCGGGTGCCAAAAGTGGTTTGACACGAATTTCTTGTCCCTCAAAAACCACATCTACCCCTTGTTGACGCAATAAGGCGCATGTCATTTCGATATAAGGAACCGAGGTGATTTTGCCCACCAATTTCAGGTGAAGACCCTCAGCAAGTTTGGGCGCTACCAACAACAAGGCTGAGATATACTGGCTGCTTACATTGGCGGCCAAAGTCACCTGATTTTTTGAGAGTTTTTTACCACGAATACGTAAGGGCGGGTACCCTACGTTTTTTTCGTACTCAATATCTGCCCCTAACTGGCGTAAGGCATCTACCAACACAGAAATAGGTCTTTCTTGCATACGCTTTGAGCCGGTTAGGACTTTTTCAGAACCTTCTTGCGTAGCAAAAAATGCGGTAAGAAAGCGCATGGTTGTCCCCGCATGACCAATATCTATCAGATTCTCATCAGCAGCCAAACCTTTTTGCATGGCATGGGTGTCATCTGAATTGGACAAGTTTTGGATTTGCAGTCCGGGATATAGGGCTTGCAGCACCAACAAACGATTGGATTCACTTTTCGAGCCTGTAATGGCCAACTGCCCATTGAGTTGGGGGCTGGGGTGTGTCAGGGTAATCTGCTTCATTTATCCTTGAATCTTTGGATTGTTGTGATGTCGGTTGTGGTCACGTTTGCCTTTGAGGTCGAGTTTTTTCGCGAAGGCATCTCCCAAATCAATGCCCGTTTGATTGGCCAAACACAAGACCACAAATACCACATCGGCCAATTCTTCGCCTAAATCTTTTTCTTTATCGCTTTCTTTTTCAGATTGCTCCCCATACCTTCGGGCAATGATACGCGCTACCTCACCTACTTCCTCGGTTAGTTGCGCCATATTGGTCAGTTCGTCAAAATAGCGAACACCGTGCTTCTGTATCCATTCATCAACGGCTTTTTGGGCATCTTGTATGTTCATCATTCTCTGTTTTTACTATCAACAACAATGGTCACCGGCCCATCGTTGGTCAATGTTACTTTCATCATCGCACCAAATACTCCAGTGGCTACCGACTTACCAATCAAGTCCTCAGCTTGTTTGACAAAAGCTTCGTACAAAGGTACGGCGATTTGGTGTTTGGCAGCTTGGATATAGGATGGGCGGTTCCCTTTTTTGGTCTGGGCGTGTAGGGTAAACTGGCTTACCACCAACATGTTTCCACCTACGTCCTGCAAGGAATGATTCATGACCCCTTTTGGGTCATCAAAGATCCGCATTTGTACCACTTTGTTTACCAACCACTCCACGTCTTCCATGGTATCGTCGTGAGTAATCCCCAACAGCACCAACAGTCCTTTTTCAATACTGCTAACGATAGCACTGTCTACAGAAACTGCTGCTTTTTCAACGCGCTGAATGACTACTCTCATAACATAAAGTCTTGTTTTCCTGACGGAAAATCGGTTCGAAAGTGAGTCGCATCTCCCTCAAGCATCTGCAGGTAACTTTTATATCGAGAAGGGGCAATTTCACCAGAATCAAGCGCCGCTTTGACCGCACATTTGGGTTCATCTACATGAAGGCAATTGTTGAATTTGCATTGGTCTTTGAGTGCAAAAAACTCGCGAAAATAATCGCCCAGTTCTTCACGTTTAAAATCTACCATTCCAAAACCACGTATGCCGGGGGTATCAATGATTTTGGCGCCAAAATCAAGTGCGTGCATTTCGGCAAAAGTTGTGGTATGTTGTCCCTGTTGGTGTTGTTCGGATATTTCAGCGGTTTTTAACTTCAAACCTGGTGCCAACGCATTGACCAAAGTAGACTTTCCTACGCCACTATGGCCTGAAAGCATACACACTTTATCTGTCATCAGCGCACGAACCGCATCGACTTGGTTGCCATAAAGCGCAGAGATTTCCAAACACTGGTATCCGATTTGTTGGTATACAGATTGCATTGCGCGCAGCTCATTGAGTTCGGTATCGGAATAAGTGTCCTCTTTGTTAAAAAGCAAGACCACATCCACTTCAAAAGCTTCGGCAGTTGCCAAAAACCGATCGATAAAAGCGGGATAGGTAACAGGGTTGTTAAGGGTGACCATCAAAAAAGCCACATCCACATTGGCAGCCAAAATGTGAATTTGCTTGGATAGGTTTACAGACTTGCGAACGATGTAATTCTTGCGGGGAAATATTTCGGTGATCAGACCTTCTGTCTCGTCTTTTTCAACAGCAATTCGCACCCGATCGCCCACAGCAACCGGATTGGTACTTGTGATGGACTGGGTGCGAAATATACCTTTGATACGGCACAAAAACGAACTGCCGTCGTCAGTGATGACAGTATACCAACTTCCGGTAGACTTATAAACCGTTCCCTCCATTGCTTACAAGGTAACGCTTTTTACCATCATACCCGATTAGTTATTGATCACTTGCTTTTGGTGATTGATCGATTCTTGGTGGATTGCCTTAAACATGCGCAAGATGAATTCCTCGCTTAATCCGTGGCCTTCACCTTCCAAAATCATCTTACCCAAAATTTCATTCCAACGCTTGGACTGCAACACGGCCACATTGTGGTCTTTTTTGAGTTGCCCAATGCCAACTGACACTTTCATACGCTTGCCCAAAGCCTCCAAAATACTGTGGTCTATCACATCTATTTGCGCTCTTAGGGTTTCAAGTTTACTGGTGTAATCAGCCGTGTTATCAGTGGTTTTACGGATCTGCAGGTCTTTCATCATCTGAACCAAAGTATCGGGTGTAATTTGCTGAGCCGCATCACTCCATGCGTTGTCTGGGTCGCGGTGGGTCTCGATCATCAAACCATCAAAGTTCAGATCCAAAGCCGTCTGCGACACATCTTGCAGCGTATCGCGACGTCCACAGATATGTGAGGGGTCACAAATCAGCGGCAAATCCGGGAAACGATTCTGTAGTTCAATGGCCAACTGCCACTCAGGATTGTTTCGGTACTTGGTTTTTTCATATGTAGAAAATCCTCTGTGAATCACACCCAATTTTTTGATATTGGCTGTGTATAGTCTCTCAATACCTCCCAACCACAAAGCCAAATCGGGGTTGACGGGATTTTTTACCAAGACGATTTTGTCTGTTCCTTCAAGCGCATCAGCGATTTCTTGTACGATAAAAGGGCTTACCGTAGAGCGTGCCCCAATCCACAAAATATCGATATCGTGCTCCAAGGCAAGTTGCACATGGGCGCGGTTGGCTACCTCTGTAGCGGTCAACATACCTGTTTCTTCTTTGACACGTTGCAGCCATTTGAGCCCGATCGCTCCTACCCCTTCAAAATTGCCAGGACGGGTGCGTGGCTTCCAAATTCCTGCGCGGTAAGCGGTTACATCTGTGTCTTTGAGCTGATGGGCAATGTCCATCACCTGTTCTTCAGTCTCGGCACTACAAGGTCCTGCAATGACCAGTGGGTGGTCGAGTCCAAAATCGTGGAGCCATTGGCTCATTTCCTTATTGTTTTCCATTTTGCATGTGGTGTTTATCCGGTTTTAAAATATGTTTTATGTTATTGATTTCTTTCATTTGTTGCGCCATTTCCTCGAAAGCATCAGTCTGCATAAGCGTTTTAAATGCATTGAGGTTGGCAATATACTCTTCCAATGTCTCCAAAACGTTGTGCTTGTTTTGTTTAAAAATTGGCACCCACATTTCAGGTGAACTTTTGGCCAAACGCACTGTCGAAGAGAATCCACTGCCGGCCATATCGAAAATGTTCCGGTCGTTTTGTTCTTTTTCCATTACCGTTTTTCCCAGCATAAAAGAAGTGATGTGCGACAAATGCGACACATAGGCAATATGGCGGTCATGGGCCACAGGGTCTATCTGACGGATTAGCATTCCTAAGTCCGAAAAAAGTTGCTGCGCTTTGGACAACAAATCGGGGCGGGTTTTTTCTGCCTCACACAACATATTGACCTTGCCTTCGTACAAACGAGACACTGCCGCATCGGGCCCGGAAAACTCGGTGCCAGCGATGGGGTGACAGGCTAAGAACTGATTGCGTTTTGGGTGATTGGCCACAGAGGCGCATATGGCCGCTTTGGTCGATCCCATATCGAAAACCAAGGTTTCAGGACCGATATGGTTTAAAATTTTGGGTAGCAAAGAGGCGGTCGCTTCCACAGGGATGGCCACAGCCACCATATCCATTTCGGATAGGGTTACCATTTCGGCCTTATGGTCAATAAGCCCTAGTGCCTCTGCACGATCCAAGGTGCTTTGCTTGCGGCTCAATCCGTAGACCTCCACATCGTTGTAAAGATTTTTTACATCGAGTGCCAAGGAGCCATTCATCAGGCCCACACCTACCAGTCCGAGTTTTAAGCTTTCCATCTGCTGATTGCTTCTTCAATTTGTTCTACAGACACACACAAAGAGAACCGAATGTAGCCTGCGCCTGCAGGGCCAAAAATTGTTCCCGGTGTGATAAATACATGCTGTTGATGTAACACCTTATCGATAAACGTTTCGCTGTCATGACTGCCGTCGGGTAGTTTGGCCCAAACAAACATACCAGCCGTTTGGCGGTCAAAGCTGCATCCCAAAAGGGTTGCCAATTCCCATACGCACTCACGGCGTTTATGGTAGGTGGCATTGATGCCATCAAACCAGGACTGGGGTTGCTGCAAAGCAGCAATAGCTCCCTGTTGCAGTCCGTAAAACATGCCTGAGTCCATATTGCTTTTGACCTTTAAGACATGGGCAATATTCTCAACCGATCCGCTGAGCATGCCCACGCGCCATCCCGCCATATTAAAAGCCTTGCTCAAGGAATTTAATTCCATGACATGTGTCATTTGGGGGTCGGCAGCGAGCAAGCTTTCAGGATTCTCATTCAGCACAAAACTGTATGGGTTGTCGTTGATAACCAAAATGTTGTGGGCTTTGGCAAAAGCCACCAAATCTGCAAACAGTTCTTTGTTGCCTTTGGCACCCGTAGGCATATGTGGGTAGTTGACCCACATCAGCTTTACCTTGGACAGGTCTTTGGCAGCCAAAGACTTCAAATCGGGCAACCAACCGTTTTGGGCATCCAAATCATAGTGTACAGCCTCAGCTTCTACCAAACGAGTCACCGAGCTGTAAGTCGGATAGCCCGGGTTTGGAATCAGCACCTGATCGCCGGGGTTCAAAAAAGCCATGGAGATGTGCATGATGCCTTCTTTGGAACCCATCAGTGGTAAAATCTGATTTTCAGGATTGAGTCCTAAGCCGTATTGTTTTTGGTAAAAATCAGCCATGGCCTGACGCAATTCTGGCAAACCCTGATAGCTTTGGTATTTGTGAGCGCCTGGGTGGGCAAGCCCTTCTTGCAAAGCCTCTACAACCGCTTGGGGCGGTGCCAAATCTGGACTGCCAATACCCATATTGATAATCGGATGTCCTTGGGCTGCCAAGCCGCGCACTTCTCTCAATTTTTTGGAGAAGTAATATTCCGAAACAGAAGCGATACGTCGTGCGGTTTGCATCTTAGCTGAGTTTGTTTGTGTAGGTTCCCAATACTTTAAAAGATTCGGTCATGATGGCCATCACCTGAAGCGCCTTTTCGTAGTGTGTATAGTCCTCAAAAGTGATATCCACAAAGAAGGAATATTTCCACGGCGTATCTATTACCGGCATGGACTGTATTTTGGTCAGGTTGAGTTTGCAGTCACTCAACACATTGAGCACGGTAGCCAAACTGCCTCGCTTGTGGTCGAGTAAAAACTTGAGAGAGGCTTTGTTGTTTTGGCGATTTTCTGCCGGATGGTGCTTTTGCACGACCACAAAACGCGTGGCGTTGTTGGCGATGCTGTGAATGTTGGGTGCTAGAATGTCTAATTCGTAGAGTTGTGCGGCTGTTTTGGAAGCAATGGCCCCCAGACCTGCTGTTTGTTGTTGGCTGATGCGCTGAGCCACCTCGGCAGTATCGGCATCCTCTATGAGTTTGATATGAGGTTGGGTGGCGAAAAAATCCTTACACTGTAAAAGCGCCATAGGGTGCGAAGCCACTTCTTTGAGGTTTGCCAAGCTTGTGCCAGGCAAGGCCATGAGCTGGTGCTCTATGCGGATATAGGCTTCTGCTACGATGTGCAAATCATAACGGTCAATAAGGGCATAGTTGGGAATGATGGAACCCGCAATGGAGTTTTCCAAAGCCATCACAGCCACATCAGCCGCCCCCGAAACCACCTGATCGACCAAAGCATCGAATGACAAACATTCGGCCAAAGCGATGTCGGCCCCAAACAATTGGGTGGCTACCTCATGATGGTAGGAACCTTGTATTCCCTGTATGGCAATCTTCTGTTGCATATCAAAAAAAAAGTCCTGAAGTTGTTTTCAGGACTTTGTAATTCGTTTGTGTCATCTTCTATTACATAACGCCCTGCTCCGTAGTGGAGTAATAAAAAGCGCTGTAAAAGTAAAATGTGTTGTTCATAACGTCTGCAAATGTACACATGTGTCTCAAATAAACAAATTTTTTTGGGTTATATTGAAGTCTTTAACATTATGCCATGCAAAACCAACCCTTTATAACAAACCTACAACCTCCATACTATGCCGTTATTTTTAGCAGCATCCGCAATGATGTAGACCATAGCGCCTATGACGAAATGAACAACCGCCTGATGGCATTGGCCCAAAAGCAGCCGGGCTTTTTGGGGGTAGACTCGGTGCGTGACAAATTAGGCATCACAGTTTCCTATTGGAAAAGCCCGTCGGCTATCAAATCATGGCAAACACAAAGCGACCACCTGTTGGCCAAACGCCAAGCACGAGCGAGTTGGTATAAGACCTACACCATTCGGATTGCACGGGTAGAACAAGCCCATGATTTTTCAGCTAAGCAATTGCCATAGGTGCCGTTTTTTTAGAATCAAAGCCTATATTTGGGTGTTTGCGAAACAAAAACCTTTCTATAATTGAGATCTTTTACATTTGACCACATAGCCTTGTCTGTTAAAAATGTTGATGAATCCGTTGGGTTCTACCAAAAAGTATTTGAATTTGAGGAAATCAAAAACACGGCTTCGAACTCAAAAACCCGATGGCTTTCTATGGGAAAAGGAAAACAATTACATCTCATACCAAGAAAGGACGAAATTAAAACCAACAAAGCTGTTCATTTCGCCTTGGCTACTACAGACTTCGATTCGTTTCTCTTGCATTTAACTTCTTTAGAAATAGCGTTTTCTGATTGGCTTGACACCCCGGAAAAAAATTACATAAGAAACGACGGGGTCCGACAACTATATTTCCAAGATCCAAATGGATATTGGATTGAGATAAACGAAGGTATGGCATGAAACAATCATTTGCCAATATGGCTTAAACAATTGCCGCGACTTTGGGCCTAAAACACCGCTTTGGCTACCTTATAGATATTGTCTGACTTTCCCATAGAGTAATAGTGCAAAAACGGAACCCCAGCTTGTACCAGTTCTTGGCTTTGGGCCACACACCACTCGATACCCACTTGGCGGACGGCAGCGTTGTCTTTGCATTTAATCACTTCTTTGATCAGCGGTTCAGGCAAATCCACATGAAAACGATGTGGTATCAGGTTGAGTTGCTTGAGGGTTGCTATGGGTTTCAGACCAGGGATGATGGGCGCAGTGATGCCTGCAGCGCGACATTTTTTGACAAAGTCAAAAAACTTTTGGTTGTCAAAAAACATCTGGGTCACTATATACCCCCCACCCGCTTGGATTTTCTTCTTCAAAAAATGCATATCACTCTCCAAACTCGGAGCTTCCATGTGCTTTTCGGGATAGCCGGCCACGCCAATACAAAAATCGGTAGCAGCAGAATTCTCCAACCCATCGTCCAAATACTGCCCTTGGTTCATGGCCTCTATTTGTTTGACCAAATCGATGGCATAGGCATTGCCTTTGGGTTCGGGCGTAAAATAGGTCTCCGACTTGACTGCATCGCCGCGAAGTGCCACCACATTGTCGATACCCAAAAAGTGTAGGTCAATCAAAAAGTTTTCGGTGTCCTCTCGATCAAATCCACCACACAAAATATGCGGAATCGCATCTACCTTGTATTTGTTTTGGATAGCCGCACAAATACCCACCGTACCCGGACGTTTGCGCACAATGTGCTTCTCCAACAAGCCGTTGGGCAATTCTTTGTAAGTATATTCCTCTCGGTGATACGTAACATCAATAAACGGAGGATTGAATTCCATCAGAGGGTCAATGTTACTGAAAATCGTCTGGATGTTTTGGCCTTTCAACGGGGGCAATATCTCAAAAGAAAACTGGGTGTTTCCGTTGGCACGCGCGATGTGTTCGGTTACTTTCATATACTAGTCGTTCAGGTTTGGATGTAGCCATTGGGTGGCTTCTTCCAAGGTGATATTTTTTCTTTGGCTGTAATCTTTCAGTTGGTCTTTGTCTATTTTTCCCAACCCAAAATAGCGGGCTTCGGGTCGGCCGAAATAGTAGCCTGAAACAGAAGCGGCCGGCCACATGGCCAAGCTTTCGGTCAGACTAACACCAATACGTTTTTCTACTTGCAATAGCGACCAAAGGGTATTTTTTTCCAAATGGTCGGGGCATGCCGGATAGCCGGGTGCCGGACGTATGCCTTTATAAGCTTCTTTGATAAGTGCTTCGTTGTCCAAGTCCTCGTCGGGCGCATAGCCCCAATGGCGGATGCGTACCTCTCGGTGGAGATACTCGGCAAAGGCTTCCGCCAAACGGTCGGCCAAGGCCTTGACCATAATGCTGTTGTAGTCATCGTTTTGGGCTTCAAATTCTGCCGCCAATTCTTGGGTACCAAAACCGGCAGTCACACAAAAAGCCCCCACATAGTCAGGAGTGCTTTTGGGTGCTATAAAATCAGACAAGGCATGATAGGGTTTGCCACTTGCGCGTTTGGCTTGTTGACGCAGCGTGATAAAGCGTGCGATGGGTGTGTTTCGGCTCTCGTCGGCATAGACCTCAATGTCATCTGTCAGTGTGGCATTGGCAGGGAAAAGCCCAAAAACCGCTTTGGCTTGGAGCCAATTGCCATCGATGATTTGTTTGAGCAAACTTTGGGCATCATCAAAAAGAGATTGGGCCTCTTGACCCACCACCTTATCATTTAATATTTGAGGATAGCGCCCGTGCAAATCCCAAGAACGGAAAAAAGGCGTCCAGTCGATAAAATCTACCAAAACAGATAGGTCTTGATGGTCAATTTGTTGGATTCCCAACTGTTCGGGCACCACGGCAGGCTGTGCTTGCCAGTCGATTGAAAATTTGTTTTCGCGGGCAGTTTGCAAAGAAACATACTCCTTGGCCGTTTTTCGTTTTTCAAAGCCGATTCTAAAATTTTCGTAATCCGATTTGATTTGTTGTTTGTAGTCTTGTTGTTGGTCTTGTTGCAGCAAACTGCCCACCACATTGACCGCCCGTGAGGCATCATTGACATGCACAACCGAATGGCTGTATTGAGGGTCAATCTTGACTGCTGTATGGGCACGCGAAGTCGTTGCGCCCCCTATCAATAGAGGGACATGACTGTTGACACGCTCTAGCTCTTTGGCCAAAAAAACCATTTCGTCCAATGAAGGCGTAATCAGTCCGCTCAATCCTATGATGTCTACCTTTTCATCTATAGCTATTTGAATGATTTTTTCAGGCGGTACCATAACGCCCAAATCAATGATTTCGTAATTGTTACATCCCAGCACCACGCCTACAATGTTTTTTCCGATATCGTGCACGTCTCCCTTGACGGTTGCCAAAAGGATTTTACCAGCAAATTCTTGTTTGCCATCTTTTTCGGCTTCTATATAGGGGAGTAAATAGGCCACCGCTTTTTTCATTACCCGCGCCGACTTGACAACCTGGGGCAAAAACATTTTGCCACTGCCAAACAAGTCCCCTACTACATTCATGCCGTTCATCAAATGGCCTTCTATCACTTCGATAGGCGCTTGTACAGATAGGCGGGCTTCCTCTACATCTGCTTCAATAAAGGAGTCGATTCCCCGCACCAAAGCATGCGTAATGCGGTCTTGCAGAGTGTTTTCTCTCCATGCCAGATCGTCTTTGGACTTGGTCTTGGCACTGCCTTTGACCTGCTCGGCAAAGTCCAACAAACGCTCTGTTGCGTCAGGGCGCCTGTCAAGTAGTACATCTTCGACATGTTCCAATAAATCTTTGGGAATGTCATCGTAGACTTCTAGCATGGTAGGATTGACAATCCCCATGTTCATACCGTGACGAATGGCGTGGTACAAAAAGGCAGAATGCATGGCCTCGCGCACCGTGTTATTGCCTCTAAAAGAAAAAGACACATTGCTGACCCCGCCGCTCACGTGAGCATAGGGTAGGTTTTGCCGAATCCACTCGGCGGTTTTGAAAAAGTCTAAGGCATTGGTACGGTGTTCTTCCATACCGGTTGCCACGGGAAATATGTTTGGGTCAAAGATGATGTCCTCGGCAGGAAAACCTACTTCCTCCACCAAAATTTGATAGGATCGCTGGCAAATCTCAATGCGTCTCTCGAGGGTGTCTGCTTGGCCTTTTTCATCAAAAGCCATTACAATCACAGCCGCACCAAAACGCCGTATGGTTTTCGCTTGGGCCACAAAAACTTCTTTCCCTTCTTTGAGGCTGATCGAATTGACCACACATTTGCCTTGAACAACTTTGAGACCCGCTTCAATAATTTCCCATTTGGAACTATCGATCATGATGGGTACTCTGGCTATGTCAGGCTCAGACTGTATAAGATTGAGAAAACGTGTCATGGCCGCAACCCCATTAATCATACCTTCGTCCATATTGACGTCGATAATCTGTGCGCCACCGGTGACTTGCTCCCGCGCAATCTCCAAAGCGGTTTCGTAGTCATCATTTTCAATAAGCCGTAAAAACTTTCGGGAACCTGTCACGTTGGTGCGTTCGCCAACGTTTACAAACACGCTGTCCGGCTTGATTACCAAAGGTTCAAGTCCGGACAGGGTGAGGTATTTGGCGGATTGAATCATACAGGACAACAGACTCTGGGTTGGTGTTTTTGCGTCAAACGAACAATACGAGCAATATGCTCAGGGCCTGTGCCGCAGCAGCCTCCTACAATATTGACCAGACGGTCTTGCAAGTATTCTTCGATTAGGCTTTCCATCTCTTCGGGTGTTTGATCATATTCCCCAAAGGCGTTGGGCAATCCCGCATTGGGGTGGGCAGAAACAAAGTGTTCTGTTTTGGAACCCAATCGTTGTATATAGGGTTTGAGCTGGTCTGCGCCCAAAGCGCAATTAAAGCCCACGCTGAGCAAAGGGATATGAGAAACCGATATCAAAAAGGCCTCCACCGTTTGGCCAGAAAGTGTTCGGCCACTGGCATCTGTAATTGTACCGCTGACCATGATGGGAACATCTATATGTCGTTCCTCTCTCACTTGGTCAATGGCAAAAAGAGCGGCTTTGGCATTCAGGGTATCAAATATGGTCTCCACAAGCAAAATGTCAGCACCCCCATCGAGTAAGGCTTCTGCCTGTTGGCGATAGGCCACGACCAATTCGTCAAAAGTGACTGCGCGATAGCCCGGATCATTCACGTCGGGAGACATGCTCGCAGTTTTGTTAGTGGGTCCCATAGAGCCGGCTACAAAACGAGGTTTGTTAGGGGTTTTTTGGGTGTACGCGTCTGCTACTCTTTTCGCAATTTGTGCAGATTCGTAATTGAGTTCATAGACCAAATCCTCCATTTGATAGTCAGCCATAGCGATGGTCGTTCCGGAAAAGGTGTTGGTCTCAATAATATCTGCCCCTACTTCCAAATACTTGCTGTGTATGTCTGCAATGGCCTCGGGTTGGGTCAGTGACAATAAATCGTTGTTGCCCTGTAGTGGTACAGGATGATCTTGAAAGCGCTCGCCACGGAAATCCGCTTCCTCAAACTTATAGGCTTGTAACATGGTGCCCATAGCACCGTCAAGCACCAAAATGCGTTCTTGTAAGATTTGTTGGAGTTTGCTCATGACAACACATTTAGGGCTTGATTGAGGTCATCTATAACGTCCTCTACAGCTTCTAAGCCAACCGAAATGCGTATCAGACCATCCGTGATTTGAACCGCTTGGCGTTCTTCAGCGCTGAGTTTGCTATGGGTAGTCGATGCGGGTTGGGTTACGATGCTGCGTGTGTCTCCCAAGTTAGAGGAGAGCGAGCACAATTTGATTTGATTTAAAAAACGTTGACCGCCTTCCAAACCACCTTTGACTTGGAAAGCGATGATATTGCCACCTCGCTTCATTTGTTTTTTTGCGATTTCATATTGAGGATGGGTTTTGGAAAAAGGGTAACGCACCTCGTTGACTGCAGAATGCTGTTCTAAAAAATCAACAATTTGCTCCGCATTGTCGCAATGTTTTTCTACCCGCACTGCCAAAGTTTCCAAACTTTTTGAAAGCACCCAAGCATTGAAAGGCGAAAGACTAGGTCCTGTATTTCGTGCAAAGAGATAAATCTCGCGTATCAAGTCCGCGCGCCCCACAGTGACCCCTCCCAACACACGGCCTTGACCGTCGATGAGTTTGGTGGCAGAGTGGATAACCAAGTCGGCACCAAAAGCAATGGGTTGTTGCAAATAGGGGGTGGCGAAACAATTGTCTACCACAAAAATGAGTTGGTGTTTTTTGGCAAACTGACCCAAGACTTCCAAATCCAGTACTTGCAATCCCGGATTGGTAGGCGACTCCACATAGAGCACTTTGGTGTTAGGACGAACTAAAGAATCCAAATGATCCAAATCACTAGCGTCAAAATAGGTCGTTTCTATCTGCCATTTTGGTAAAAATTTGGTAAACAAACTATGGGTAGAACCAAACACCGCTCGGGCAGACAAAATATGATCATTTGAGTTGAGTAAGGCAGCAAAGGTTGAAAAAACGGCACCCATTCCCGAGGCAAAAGCATAGCCGTCCTCGGCTCCTTCTAAGGCACATATTTTTTCGACAAACTCAGAAGTGTTTGGGTTGGTAAAACGGCTGTAAATATTTCGTTCTTTCTCATCAGCAAAAGCAGCACGCATTTCTTCGGCATCGTCAAAGACAAAACTTGAAGTGAGAAATAGTGGATTGCTGTGTTCTTGGTGTTGAGAGCGTTCTAACTGAGTGCGGATGGCATCTGTTTCAAATCTATTGGGTCGGCTCATAGGGCTGTTCGTTTACAGTGACAGAAAAGGTGATATTGGCAGTGGCTTCCAAAGTTTTGGAGACTGAACAATACTTTTCAAAGGAAAGTTTGGCAGCTCTATAAATTCGGTCGGGCTTTACATCGCCGGTTACTTTTACAATCGCATGGATATCAGTAAACAAAGCGGGTGTAGTATCGGCTTGGCGCTTCCCTAGGACTTCGATTTTTAGGCTGTCGGGGTTGATTTTTTGTTTGTCCAAAATATGGACAATGTCAATGCTGCTACAACCAGCTACGCCCATAAGCAACAGCTCCATGGGGCTGGCTCCTTGGGGGTTGTCTACAGATTTGTTGTCGATGTCGATAGTGTAACCACGATCATCGGTAATGGTAGCATGGTAGCCAGATTGGTGGGTGAGTTCTACTTTCATAGGGCTTGTGATTTAGGTATTGAAAAAACAGGTTGTAAGAGTTCGGTCAATTGATCAAACTCTATCAAAAAAGCATCGTGTCCGTGAATGGACCTAATGGTTTTGTAGTGTAGGTTATGTTTGTGACTCATAAGGTTTCTGTAGGTTTCTCTGTTTTCTTCGTCTGTAAAAAACAAATCGGAATCGATAGAAACCAAATAGATATCGGCAGAAATCTGGTCGACAATTTCCTCAAAAGAACCCCGACCCTCAGTGATGTCAATAGTGCGTAAGAGATGATTCATCAGTTTGTAGGCTTGCAGATGAAAACGATTTTCGAGTTTTTCTCCGTGATAAAACAACCAACTGTCTATATTGAAAATCCCCTTATCGGGGTGGATGGTTCGGTTGAACCTATGCCTGAAAGATTCCGGTGTTCTATAGCACAACATGGCATGTATACGAGCGTCATATAGCGGTTGGCTGGAGTTTTTAAGGATTTGGTCTTGCAACAATGTGTGCGCCAACACCCAATCCGAGGTTTTCCAATCGCAGGCAATAGGCACCAAATTTTCAATCAGATCAGGAAAAGATGCGGCCAACTCCCAAGCCAAAGCACCTCCAATAGAACCACCAATGGCTGCATAGAGTTTTTGAATCTCGAGTTTATCCAAAGCTTCTTTGACCAAAAAAGCAATGTCTCTGAGCACCAGTTGCTCATAGTCCTCAATAAGGTAGCTATCATCCCCATTACCGGGAAAGTTAAAGGCAAGCACGCTGTATACTTGGGTGTCAATCAATTTGTCAGGGCCAATAATCTGTGGCCACCAACCTTCCTCTCCGGTCACATCAGCGTTTCCGGTCAGGGAATGATTGACCAATACCACAGGAGCAGTCCCCAATGGACAGCCAAAGGATTTGTAAGAAATCTTCAAATCCATTAGGCCGCCCGACAGGGTTTTATAGTGCGGAAAGTCTAAATACTTTCTTTCTGACATGGTGACTGCTATTTATGATATTATAAGCTATCGAAAGCTTGTTTTAAATCTGCTTTTAAATCTGCAATATCCTCCAACCCAACTGACAAACGCACCAAGTCAGGGGTGACTCCTGTGGTAGCTTGCTCCGCTTCAGATAGCTGTTGGTGGGTCGTGCTTGCAGGATGGATAACCAAAGATTTGGTGTCTCCGATATTTGCCAAAAGAGAAAACAATTGGGTTTTGTTTACTACGGTTTTGGCATCATCGAAACCTCCTTTAAGACCAAAGGTCAAAATACCACTCTGTCCTTTAGGAAGGTAGCTTTGCGCCAAGCTGTAATATTTACCCTCTTTAAGCCCGGGATAGCTTACCCAAGCCACTTGGTCTTGGTCTTGTAACCATTCTGCAAGTTCCAAAGCGTTTTGACTGTGTTTTTGCATACGTACTTCCCAGGTTTCCAATCCCTGAATGATCTGAAACGCATTGAAAGGGCTGATGGCTGCACCCAAATCGCGCAAACCTTCGATGCGCACTTTGGCAATATATGCCGCAGGACCCAGCGCCTCGTGCAAGACCAAACCGTGGTACCCGGCTGAGGGTGACGTGAATTCTGGGAAGTTGCCATTAGACCAGTCAAAAGTACCGGCGTCAACGATAACACCGCCCATAGCTGTTCCGTTACCGTTGGCGTATTTGGTCAAAGAATGGATGACAATATTGGCACCGTGCTCAATGGGTTTCAACAATGCAGGCGTGGCTACTGTGTTGTCCACCATAAAAGGAACTTTGGCTGCTTTTGCTTCTGCAGAAATGGCTTTGAGATCCAATACATCTAACTTGGGGTTTCCAAGCGATTCAGCAAAAAACAAGCGGGTGTTGTCTTGCACGGCAGCAGCAAAATTTTTGGGATCGTCCGGATCCACAAAAGTAGTGGTGATTCCCAAACGTGGCATCATCACTTTTAGCATATTGTAAGTACCTCCGTAAAGGCTGTTAGAAGCCACAATGTGGTCGCCTGCTTTAAGCAACACCAATAAGGCTGTGCTTATGGCAGAAGTACCCGATGCAGTTGCTACGGCGGCAATCCCTCCTTCGAGCGCAGCCATACGTTGCTCTAAAACATCAGCCGTGGGGTTGTTCAAACGGGTATAAATATATCCTGGCTCGGCCAAAGCAAACAAATTGGCAGCGTGATCTGTATCATTAAATACATAGGAAGTAGATTGATAGATAGGAACCGCGCGGGTGCCTTGGGTCGTGGTTACGTCATGCCCTGCATGCAAAGCATCTGTTGAAAATTGTTGTGTACTCATAATAGTTAGTTATTAATTTTAAATGTTTGTTGAATGTCTTCGACGGCGTCTAATTTCTCCCACGGGAAAAGAGATACTTCGACCTCTGTCTTGCCATTGTAGGGTGATTCAAATACTTTTTTGACCACTTTGGGCTCCCTGCCCATATGGCCATAAGCAGCAGTTTCTAAGTAGATAGGGGTGCGTAGTTTAAGCCGTTTTTCAATACCATAAGGAGTCAAATCGAATAAGGTTTGCAAACGCGCTGCAATTTGACCATCCGTTAGGCCTACTTTGGCTGTGCCATAGGTGTCTACAAAAACGGATGTGGGTTTGGCCACGCCAATGGCATAACTCAATTGTACCAATATTTCATCACATACACCTGCTGCTACTGCATTTTTAGCCATATGACGTGCTGCATAGGCTGCACTGCGGTCTACCTTGCTTGGATCTTTACCGCTAAAAGCACCGCCTCCATGGGCACCTTTGCCACCATAGGTATCAACGATGATTTTTCGTCCTGTCAAACCTGTGTCTCCATGAGGGCCACCAATAACAAACTTTCCTGTTGGGTTGATGTGATAAGTGATGTCTGCTTTGAATAGTTCCTGAACCCTGTCGTCAAAAGAGGCAATGACTTTTGGAATGACAAGCGAACAGATGTCCTCTTTGATACGTGCCAACATTTGCACATCCTCGTCAAAAGGATCGTGTTGGGTAGAAACCACTATGTTATCGATACGCAAAGGTTGATGGTCATCGCTGTATTCTATGGTAACTTGCGATTTGGCATCGGGACGTAAATACGGTATGAGATCACCTGAATGACGAAAATCTGCCAGTACCTCTAAAATTTTATGGGCAATCGCCAATGGCAAAGGCATAAAGTTTTGGGTCTCGTTGGACGCATAACCAAACATAATCCCTTGGTCTCCGGCACCTTGTTCTTCTTTTACAGCACGGTCAACACCCTGGTTGATGTCTTGTGACTGCTCATGTATGAGCGAAACCACACCACACGAGTCTCCTGAAAATTGATATTCCCCTTTGGTGTAGCCAATCCGGTTGATGGTTTGGCGCGCGATGTTTTGCACGTCGAGGTAGGTGGTGCTTTTCACCTCTCCTGACAACACTACCTGACCGGTAGTGACCAAGGTTTCACAAGCGACCTTGCTCTCGGGGTCAAAAGCCAAAAAGTGATCCAACAAAGCATCACTAATTTGATCGGCAACTTTGTCGGGATGCCCTTCAGAAACAGATTCAGATGTAAAATAATAAGCCATAATCGGTTGCTTTTGTGGGGATTTGACTTATATACGGTCTTTGTTAAAGCAACCACTGCTTTAGCATTTTTTTAGAGAGGTTGCAATCAGTCAAATCCATCCTCTTTGCGCTGCAAATATACAACGCACGCAGAAACATCAAAATGTTTTTATGTTATTTAACGAAAATTAAAAGAAATCCCTGCCGTAAGGGTATTGTATTCTTGTAGAGTGTAATTGGCAAAAATCTTTAAAAACAACAAGTTCATACGAAGCCCCACAACCCCCATCATACCGCTAGCGTCGTAAGATAGGTTTAATGGTTCTAGAGGACGCGTATAATCTACATCTTCTACAGTGTATTTTAAATCAAAATCTCCAGTTGTTTTTAGGTTAGAAGTTCCTGAACTGTAACCCACTCCTCCAAAAACACTGATTATCGGGAGGTCAACAGATGCCAAGGCTTGAATTGTGTATGCATTTACATCAAAAGCAATCTGCTGGTTGGGTTGTTGAGGAATGTCATAAGTCAATTCAGTCTGTGTAAAAGCAGCCAATAGGGCCACGTTTAGTGGTAGCTTGTCTAATGGACCAAAATACTGCATTAAGTTGTGCTTGAGACCCAGGCCAAACAAGTTAAAGTTTGTTCTTTCGTTTTCAAACTGCGGTACGTAGCGCACAATCAAATCGGTATCAAAAAACAAACCCACACCGGCTTGAATAAATGGAGCTGGGAGGGTGTTGGCGGGCAATTCATCTTTGTATCCCCGGGGAAAATCTAGAGTCCCTGAATACTCTGGAAATCCATCAACTGCTGGCAAATTAACAGTTAGCAATGTAGGTTCCGACTCCCCAAAGATTGTTGGCAGGTTATCCGATGGTGTTTGTATGGAAGTTAATCCTTCCGGCACAAAAGACTCGTCTGCTTGCGGAACAAAAGGTGCCGCAGCCCCAATGGTAAGGTCGAAACCTAGTTTTTTATGGGTTTTGGCACTGCTGGCCCATCCGGCATTAAGCCCATAAATGAGCGCTTTACCTAGGGGTCGTGTATAATCTTCCGCAAGAATGGCTGCATCTTCTTCTGAAGCACGAAGCAAGTTTTCGATATCTCCAAACAATTGAGCATTTGCAGATCCGAATAGCAAAACAAAAATAAATAAGGATAGTGTTTGTTTCATGATTGTAGGTTTTTGTCAAAGATAGGGATTAATCCTATGGGAGAGAGAAATTTGACGGGCTTTGCATTAAAATATGATTCAAGGATTAGACTTGGTCGATAATGCGATGAATTTTATATTTTTAAACCTCAATTCAAAAAGCATCTTTTATGCACATTGCTGTAGCCGGTAATATTGGGGCCGGAAAAACAACACTCACAGAGCTCTTGGCCAAACACTATCAATGGGAACCCCACTTCGAAGACGTGGTGCAAAACCCGTATCTGGATGATTTTTATGCCGAGATGGAACGCTGGTCCTTCAACCTGCAAGTGTACTTCCTCAATAGTAGGTTTAGACAAATTCTAGAGATACATCAAAATAACAAAACGGTGATTCAAGACCGCACAATCTATGAGGATGCTCACATATTCGCGCCCAATTTGCACGCCATGGGTCTGATGACGCATAGAGATTTTGAAAATTACAGCTCTCTTTTTGAATTGATGGAGTCTTTGGTCAAGGGGCCAGATTTGTTAATCTATCTGCGCAGTTCAATTCCCAATTTGGTAGACCAGATTCATAAAAGAGGTCGCGCCTACGAAAACTCTATAAGTATTGAATATTTGAGCCGTCTCAATGAACGCTACGAGGCGTGGATTCATGGCTATGATAAAGGCAAAATCATTACTTTTGATGTGGATGACCTCAACTTTGTGGACAAACCCGAAGATTTAGGCCTTGTGATCGAACAGATAGACGGCCAGCTACATGGGTTGTTTAAAAAATAAAAAAAGGCGCCATTTGGCGCCTTTCAATTTACATCTGATATTGTGTTAGGATTGAGAAGCCAGTTTGTCAATTTTGGCTTTTACCTCAGCCTCTCCCCCTTCAATAACCTCTATGGTCTCAGTCGTTTCTCCGTCTTTGGTTTCGACGGTAGTAACAGTTGCGATGGTT
>JBMYLY010000009.1:0-35296 GCA_049596815.1 Flavobacteriaceae bacterium
CCCCTGACCCCTTGGGTGTAAACCAAGTGCTCTGAACCAACTGAGCTACGCGCCCGGCGGGTGCAAAGATAATTCCTTTTTTGGAACAGCAAAGCGATTTTTAAAGGACTTCAGCTACTGTAAACACACTGCCACCTACAAAAATGACATCACTGGCATCTGCCTTTTGTTGGGCGGCCCTAAAAGCCTCTTGTACAGTGGCATAGGCATCCCCTGTCAATCCACAATCTGAAGCCTCTTTGGTAAGTGTGACAACGGCTTTGGCACGAGCTACCTGAGGACTGCAAAAATAATAGGCCGCCGTGCTGGGCAGGTAAGACGCCAATGCGGCGAAATTTTTGTCTGCCACCATGCCAAACACAATGTGTAATTTCTTTTGTGGCAAGGTCTCAAGCTGGGCCATCACAGCTTCAATGCCAGAGGCGTTATGCGCCACATCGGCTATGGTTAAGGGATTTTCAGACAACACTTGCCATCGCCCCTGAAGCCCGGTGTTTTTTACCACACCCAACAAGCCTTCTTCAAGTTGCTGTTGGCTGACGTTAAAATCTTTTAGAAGGGAAATGGCTGTCATCACCCCTTTTACATTGGCTTTTTGATACACGCCCAACAGGTCTGTAGGCAAAGGATTGGCTTCATGCGCCAACCTCCACGGTGCACCCACATCGTCGGCTTTATCGGTCAGTACTTGCACAATCTCAGATGGGTTTTCACCTATGACTACAGGAATGCCTTCTTTGACAATCCCTGCTTTTTCTGCTGCGATTTCGGGTAAAGTATCGCCTAAAAATTGCTGATGGTCCTTGCTAATACTGGTGATGAGACAGAGTTCAGGGGAAATGATATTGGTCGCGTCTAGCCGTCCGCCCAGACCCACTTCTATAACTGCAATATCGACCTGTTCTGTTGCAAATTCTCTAAAAGCCAAAGCAACTGTCAATTCGAAAAAGGAATATTTGTCACGCTCAAAAAGGTCGCGGTGCTCGGCTACAAAATCAACGACTTGTTTTTTGGCAATGGGAACTCCATTGATACGGATGCGTTCCCTAAAATCTTTGAGATGGGGCGAGGTATACAAACCCACCTTATAGCCTGCTGTTTGCAATACCGACGCCAACATATGACTCGAGGAGCCTTTTCCGTTGGTTCCGGCTATGTGTATGCTTTTGAATTGGGTTTGGGGGTTTCCCAAAGCCCCAGAAAGTGCCCTGATATTATCCAATCCCAAACGCATGGCTGGCGCGCCTACACGCTGATACATTGGCAGACGTGCGTAGAGCCAGTCGAGCGTTTGGGTATAATTCATCTATGCCAACAGAATGTCTCTAAAAAGCATAAAAGTGAGGTACCCTGAAACAGACCCTATGAGTGCTAGAAATGAAATCTTCTTTAAATACCAGAAAAAGTTGATTTTCTCCATCCCCATGGCCACGACTCCAGCGGCCGATCCGAAAATAATCATACTACCACCTGTGCCCGCAGCAAAAGCAATCGCATGCCAAAGCGGGTGGTCTGCAGGCTCTGAGAACATGCCCATACTGGCAGCAACCAGCGGAACGTTGTCAATGATTGCAGATATAAAACCAAAAATAGCCACTACGATATCTGAGTTCGGTATAGCAGCATTTAGGTCCTGAGCAAACCCAAACAACAACCCTAGAGACTCAAGCGCCGCAACAGCCATCAAAATCCCTAAGAAAAACAGTATACTAGGCATCTCAATTTTGGTAAGCGCTGCATGAACAGGGTTGTGGTGTACATAGTCACTTGACTTTGATGATTTGGCTTCAACAAAAGCCTTGGAACGACTGTAAACCTCTGCAAAAACAGCAACTACTGCAAGTGACAGCATCATACCCACGTAGGGAGGTAAATGAGTGACGGTTTTAAATACAGGTACAAAAAGAATGGAACTCAGACCCAAATACAACATGGTAGGCCCTTTGGGTGTCAACTCAATATTATCGTCTATCTTATCAATTTGTCCTTGAAAGACTTTATAGCGACTGGCAATAAGCGTAGGCACTACCATACAAACCAACGATGGGACAATCAAATATTTTATCAATTCAGGAGTTGTTACCTTTTTTCCAATCCACAACATGGTAGTGGTCACATCTCCGATGGGTGACCAGGCGCCACCAGCATTGGCGGTAACAATTATCAAACCTGCAAACCAAAGTCTGAGGTTGCGTTCATGGATAACCTTTTGGAGAATGGTTACAAGAACAATGGTAGCGGTAAGGTTGTCGATAATGGCGGATAGCACAAATGCCAAACTCGCAAAAATCCACAGCAATTTAACTTTATTTCGTGTTCTAATAAACTGTTTTATGGTTGCAAAACCATTGAAATAGTCAATGATTTCAACAATGGTCATAGCTCCTAATAAAAAGACAAGAATCTCAGCTGTTTTGCCCAGATGATGCAACAGGGCTTCCTCGATGTGAGTGGGGAGAAGTTTCTTGTTGACCGCATCTATATCGAACACATCCATATGGCCCAGAGCTATCATTGCCCACAAAATGGCCATCATGGCAAGTGCCGGAATAAGTTTATCGATATGAAGGTTGTGTTCAAGCGTGATCGCTAGATATCCAAGTACAAATACAATGATGATAATCGTTTCCATAAATCAATTTTAGGCACCAAATATAATAACCAGGGTTGAATTTAATGTGCCTATTTAAAAGTAAAGATGAATTTTTCATCCCCCCATAAAATCATTGAAAAATTTCAAAAAAATCATGATTGAACCTCCATCAACCGGTTTAAAGTCATTTATAATCACCAATAATATAATCGATTCATACCAAACCCCTTAATTTAAGGGGGTATATGTTGCGGAAATACTATTTTTTATGGCTTTGTCAAAAAAGAGGTGCTATAATTCAGAATGTGTATTTATTTTTGCGCCTCACTAAAAATACTTCATTTCAGAAACGTATAACAGTCATACGGTTACGTTTTTGATGGTGGATAGATATATTTGATAAAAAAAATTATGTGGGCACAAGGACTATACGACCCTAATTTTGAGCACGATAATTGCGGTGCTGGGTTTATTTGCAGCTTAGAGGGCAAGCGTACCAATGACATCATCCACAAGGCATTGGATATTCTTGTAAAGCTAGAACATCGAGGCGCCGTAAGTGCAGATGGAAAAACCGGAGATGGTGCCGGAATTCTTATTGATATCCCACACAACTTTTTGGATACGGTTTGCAATTTTGATTTGCCTGAGCCGACAAAATATGCTGTGGGAATGGTCTTTTTGCCACAGAAATCAAATCAAAGAAATTTTTGCATAAAAACTCTCAACGAGGAACTCCAAAAACAAGGTCTAAAGGTTTTGGGATGGAGAGAAGTGCCCACCAACAATGATGTGTTGGGGAGGATTGCGGCTCGCACACTTCCTGTAATACGACAGGTATTTGTGACAAGCGGAGATACTGAACTCAATGAGCAAGCACTCAATACCAAAATCTTCATAGCCCGAAAGATTGCGGAACACAAGGTATATGCGACCAAAATGTCTCAGAGCAGCTATTTCTACTTACCTAGCTTTTCTACACGCACCCTAATTTATAAAGGGCTGCTCATGCCTGAAGACATTGAAGGATTTTATTTGGATCTGAAAGACCCAAGAGTGGTCACGCGTTTGGCTTTGGTGCACCAGCGCTTTTCAACAAACACCTTTCCAACATGGGACTTGGCACAGCCATTTAGATATATGTGTCATAACGGAGAGATCAATACCTACCGCGGCAACCTAAACCGCATGAAAGCTCGGGAAGAGCTATTGCAAAGTGATTTCCTCGGAGACGATGTCAAAGAAATTCTGCCCATAATTCTCAATGGAAAATCTGACTCTGCTTCCATGGACATGGTAGTGGAATTATTGTTGCACACCGGGCGTTCTTTGCCTGAAGTGATGATGATGATGGTTCCCGAAGCTTGGGAGCGTCACAAAAGCATGGAACCCGCGAAAAAGGCGTTTTATGCCTACAACGCTTGTATTATGGAGCCATGGGACGGACCGGCTTCTATCCCCTTTACCGATGGTAACTTTATAGGTGCCCTCCTAGATCGCAATGGATTGCGCCCTTCACGCTACACTGTCACCAAAGATGGCTATGTGGTGATGTCCTCTGAAACAGGTGTGATAGAAATAGAACCTGCCAATGTAAGTATGCACGGTCGTTTGGAGCCCGGACGTATGTTTTTGGTGGATATGGAAGCGGGTAGAATTATTGAGGACCAAGAAATCAAAAACGAAATCGTTTCCAAACAGCCTTATCAACAATGGCTCGATAAAAACCTATTGCCGTTAAAAGAAGTTCCTTACACAGGAAACAAAACCCCTGTGGAGGAGGTTGATTATGTGGCCAGACTCAAAGCATTTGGATATACTGAGGAGGACATCAAGACCTTGATTTCTCCTATGATGACCCAAGGGAAAGAAGCGATTGGATCGATGGGAACCGATACGCCTTTGGCAGTATTGTCACACAAACCCCAATTGTTGTACAACTATTTCAAACAACTCTTTGCGCAAGTTACCAACCCGCCATTGGACGGGATTCGTGAGGAAATTGTGACAGACACCTCTCTTTCTATAGGAAGTGATTACAACCTGTTTGATGTATCACCACAACACGCAAAAAAGTTACGCATCCAAAACCCTATCATCTCTAATGAGGATTTGGATAAAATCAAATTTATAGACCATCCGGATTTTAAGTCAGTCTCAGTCAGCACCAAATACAAGGTAGTGCGTGGGCACAACGGTTTGGAAGAATCTATTCAACAACTGATTGTTGATGTCAAAACAGCCGTTGAGCAAGGCGCGAATATCATCATACTATCCGACCGCGGTATTTCCAAAGACGAGGCGCCTATTCCCATGTTACTCGCTTGTTCGGCTGTGCATCACGGCTTGGTGAAGCATGGATTGCGCTCCAAGTTTGGCATCGTTATCGAATCTGCAGAGCCTCGTGAGCCCCATCATTTTGCCACACTTTTTGGTTATGGTGCCAGTGCCATCAACCCCTATATGGTCAATGAGATTATCGAAAAATTGGTAGCCCAAGACGACACTGTCAATCTCCCTGTAGAACAAGCCATTGATAACTTCAACAAGGCCATTGCCAAAGGATTGATCAAAATCATGAATAAGATTGGGATTTCAACCTTACACTCTTACAGAGGTGCCCAAATTTTTGAAGCCCTTGGCTTGAGTAAAAAGTTTGTAGACACCTACTTCTGTAATACTTCCACCAGAATAGAAGGTGTGGGCTTATTCGAGATAGAGAAAGAAATCGCAGCCAGACACACGTTTGCGTTTGATGTGCCTGTGTCAGAAAACAGTATCGATCTAGAAATAGGAGGTAGTTACCGATGGAGAAGAAATGGCGAAGCCCATATGCTCAATCCTGCTACCATTGCCAAGCTACAAGTAGCCGCACGTCAAAATAAATTTGATTCTTACGAAGAATATGCCGAACTAGTCAACGACCAGTCCAAGCAATTGATGACCATCCGTGGCATGTTTGAATTTACAGACCTAGACCCCATTCCGATTGATGAGGTAGAACCATGGACCGAAATCGTAAAACGTTTTAAAACCGGTGCCATGTCTTTGGGTTCTATCAGTGAGGAAGCCCATGAAACTTTGGCAAAGGCCATGAACCGCATCGGCGGTAAAAGCAATTCCGGTGAGGGTGGTGAAGACCCCCGAAGATTTACTCGTGACACCGACGGAGATTGGCGCAACAGTGCCATCAAACAGGTGGCCTCGGGTCGTTTTGGTGTTTCATCACATTATTTGTCTAGTGCCAAAGAAATTCAAATCAAAATGGCACAGGGCGCCAAACCTGGTGAGGGTGGTCAGTTGCCCGGACCCAAGGTAAATCCTTACATCGCGTCGGTGCGTAATTCTACGCCTTATGTAGGGCTGATTTCACCTCCACCCCATCACGATATTTACTCGATCGAAGACCTAGCTCAATTGATTTTCGACCTTAAAAACGCCAATCGCGAAGCAAGAGTGAATGTGAAGCTCGTTTCTGAAGTGGGTGTAGGAACCATCGCAGCAGGTGTGGCCAAAGCCAAAGCTGATGTGATCTTGATTTCGGGTTATGACGGAGGTACAGGAGCCTCTCCACTGACTTCTCTCAAACATGCCGGTTTGCCATGGGAATTGGGGATTGCAGAGGCCCAACAAACCTTGGTGTTAAATGACCTCAGAGGACGTATTGTATTGGAATGTGACGGACAGATGAAAACTGGCCGCGACGTGGCCATAGCCTGTCTGTTGGGTGCTGAAGAATTTGGGTTCTCAACAGCACCTTTGGTAGCATCGGGCTGTATTATGATGCGTGCTTGTCACCTCAATACCTGTCCTGTGGGCATTGCTACCCAAGACCCTGAGTTGCGTAAAAACTTTAAGGGCAAGCCTGAGCACGTGGTCAACTTTATGCATTTTGTAGCCCAAGAGATGCGTGCTATTATGGCGCAGCTTGGCTTCAGAACCGTAGATGAAATGGTCGGACAGAGTCAAAAACTCAACATGAGTACAGCCATCGACCATTACAAAGCCAAAGGCATCGATTTGTCTGCCATTTTATACAAACCACAGGTTGACGCCAATGTGCCTTTGAAAAACACAACGAAGCAAGACCACAATTTGGAAAATGTTTTGGACTTCGAAATTGTGTCCAAAGCACAAAAAGCCATCCTTAACAAGGAGCCACAAACCTTGCGTTTGCCTATCAAAAACACAGACCGCAGTGTAGGGGCTATTTTGAGCAACGAAATTTCCAAGATTCACGGTGCTGAAGGTCTGCCTACAGATACCTTGAAAATGTATTTTAGAGGTGCGGCGGGGCAAAGTTTTGGATGCTTTGCAACCAGGGGTCTCCATATGGAAACGATTGGCAACTGTAACGACTATTTCGGGAAAGGTTTGTCGGGAGCAAGACTGGTAGCCAGGGTGCCTGACGAAGCCACATTTAAGGCAGAAGAAAACATCATCATAGGAAACGTGGCACTCTATGGCGCAACCGCAGGAGAGGCCTATATCAACGGAATTGCTGGAGAGCGATTCTGTGTGCGTAATTCCGGTGCCACAGCCGTTGTTGAGGGTATTGGTGACCACGGTTGTGAATATATGACCGGTGGTGTGGCCGTGATTTTGGGTGACTTTGGACGCAATTTTGCTGCAGGTATGAGTGGTGGTATTGCCTACTTGTACGCAAAAGACGCCCAGTTTGATGAGCGCAATTTCAACATGGAAATGATAGGATTAGAAGATCCATCGGCAGACGATTTAGATCATCTCAAATCCTTGATTGAAAACCACGTCCACTATACAGACAGTGTGGTAGGCACTTCTATCTTGTCTGATTGGAAAAAAGAACAAAAGAATTTTATCAAAGTGATGCCAACCGACTATAAGAAAGCCCTTGCACGATTGGCAGAAGAAGCTAAAGCAGAAGTGAATTAATTATGGGAAAATTAAGGGGATTTTTAGAACACGATCGCATTGATGAGGCCAATATAGCCGTCGCTGATCGCATCAAAAACTACAAAGAATTTACCGTGAACCCTGGCGAGGAAAAACTTCGCGACCAAGGCGCACGTTGTATGGACTGCGGGGTGCCTTTCTGCCACAGTGGGTGTCCGTTGGGGAATATGATTCCCGATTTCAATGATGCGGTATACAGAAACGAATGGGAAAAGGCTTTGCGTATTCTCCACACCACCAACAACTTCCCTGAATTTACGGGAAGGTTGTGCCCAGCTCCCTGTGAGGCGGCTTGTGTATTGGGGATTATCAACCCACCTGTATCGATCGAAATGATTGAAAAATACATCGTTGAGCGTGGTTTTAAAGAGGGATGGATCAAAGCAGAATCCCCCAAAGAAAGAACCGGCAAAAAAGTAGCGGTAGTCGGTTCGGGCCCTGCAGGGCTGGCAGCTGCCCAACAACTCAACAGAGCCGGACACACAGTCACCGTTTTTGAACGTGACGAAAAAGCAGGAGGTTTGTTGCGCTACGGCATTCCTGACTTTAAGATGGAAAAAAATATCATTGACCGTAGGTTAGCCATTCTGGAAGAGGAGGGCATCCTTTTCGAAACAGGAGTCGAAGTAGGCAAAAACTATCCCGTGGACAAACTGAAAGCTTTTGATGCAGTGGTATTGTGTGGGGGCGCCACCATTCGCAGAAGACTCCCCATCCCAGGTGCTGACCTCAAGGGTGTGGTACAAGCCATGGATTTCTTACCCCAAAGCAACCGTTGGGTAGATGGACTGGCTGAGGTAAACCCCGATTTACATGCCCAAGGAAAGAATGTGATTGTCATTGGTGGAGGTGACACCGGTTCGGACTGTATTGGTACTTCCAACAGACAAGGCGCCAAAAGCGTGACCAATTTTGAAATCATGCCCAAACCTGCCGATCACCGCACCGAAGATCACCCTTGGCCCTTTTGGCCGTTTAAACTCAAAACCTCCTCATCACACGAAGAAGGAAGTCACAGAGAGTGGAGTATTATGACCAAAGAATTCAGAGGTGATAAAGACGGGAACCTGGTCGGACTAACAACGGTAAATGTACGTTGGGAAAAGCAAGAAGACGGCCGTCCACAGCTCGTTGAGCAGCCCAATTCTGAAAAAGAATGGCCTTGCGAACTGGCCTTGCTTGCCTTAGGGTTTACAGGTCCTGAACCTACCTTGGCCGAGCAACTGGGACTGGAATCAGATGAGCGTTCTAACGTTAAGGCAAGCACCAAAGATTACCGCACCAATGTGCCTCATATATTTGCGGCCGGGGACATGCGTCGCGGACAGTCATTGATAGTATGGGCCATCTCTGAAGGCAGGGAAGCGGCACGTCAGGTAGACACTTTTCTTATGGGTGCTTCCAAACTACCTACCAAAACAGGTGGGGATTTGCCGGCTAACTAACGGAAGAAATTCCAAACCAAACCAAACCGCAATACAAAATCGCGGTAAGGGTAGTCGGGCGCAGAAAACTTGGTGTTGCCATCCCAAAGCGCACTGAGATGGTCTGCACGTATGAAAAGGCGTGTCTGTTTAATTTTCATATTAAAAAACGCCACTACAATGGGGGTTCCACCGATTTGAAATTCACGTTGTAACACAAATTCAGACAAAACAGAATTGTAGGCGTCTGCATAGTATTTCGGAAAATACTTGGCGCCCAAACCTATGTTCACATAAGCCGCTTTGGCAAACCAATGATCGGCATAGAGAAAAGTAGCACGACCTATAAAATCCGGAATATGCAAGGGGGCATTGTCCTGGTCTGTCTGTTGGTAAAGCAATTCTGTCTCAAGGGCAAACTTCCCCAATTCCTGACGCCTGTCCCACCTGATTTTTACCAAATTGATAGCCTGACCCCACTGCTGGGGAAGCACACGCATGGAGTCTGGGTTTGGGTCTTGTTCAAAAAAAGCGTAATCATCCAATCGAACAAATTGCGCCATTAGTTTTCCGAGTACGGGTTGCGCAACAGTACCATACAGCATCGTTTGGGTGCTGCGCTTAAAATCTGTTGTCCAAGTAAAATCTTGGTATGCACTGTGGTAATGCGCAAAAGTGAGACTCGAGAACTGTTGTTGCCAACGGAAGCCTCCACTCAAACGAAAGCCCTTTAAGTCGGGCACTGTAATATCTACAGTTGCCATATTTCCCAATCGGCTGTTGTCAAAAGTCTGTTCTAATTGCGCTTTGGTTTGCAGTTTTTTTGAGACAAACCGCAGTTTGCCGCCCAAGGCAACTCCAGATTCTGACAAACTCAAATCATCGGTAGTGTGTTGGGTTTGATATTCATAACGTAGTGAGGACGCATAGGCCTCGATTTGTCCCCACTTGGAGTGCTCAAATTGGGCATATATATCGTGTCTTTGCGTAGCATAATGGATGTTGTCCGAGACATCTGAAAAGTTCTCGTGCAAGTCACCGAACAAATCATTTTGAGAGCTCTGATCAAAGGTGTGGGTTTGTGAGTCTGTTTGCACCCTGTAACCCAAACGCAGTAAAGGAACAGGCACAGAGTCTTGGCTTTGCAGCACGGCATAATCTTGTTCAAGGAGATAGCGCTTGCCGGTAAATTGGTTAATCGCATCTTCAAACTTGACAGACAGGCGCGCGCGGTCTTCAAACTCGGGCACTTGATTTAAAAAATCTTCCACCGAAGTAGCTGTCAGCCCTCCGTTTTCTTGTTGTTCCAGCTTCTGGTTGGCTATTTGTAGTCGCATGCGATAGCGACCATTGGGGTTTTCATACCGAGCAGAAATACGCAACTGGCTCATACCTGTCAGCGAATGCTGATAATGCCCCAATGAGCGATGCCCCCTGTATCCGATGGAATAGTTCAGTCGAGGTGATAGGTTGGCCGTAATCAAAACATCCGTGGATTGCCCTTGCTCAAAGGTGGTCTTAAAAAACATCTCAGTCAAAGGGGTAGGCACGTGGTAATAGAAAACCTCATCGGGCTGAAAGAACTGATCGTTTTTGGCGGTAAATCCCAGTGCAGGCATGGCTGTGGAGGCGGACGGTTTCAGACTCAATCTGTTGATGACCTGTCCTGAGTTGGCTAGGGGAAGATGCTCAAAATCATCTTTTCGCCTAAAATTAAACTTATACAGCTTTTGTGTGGTCAGGGTGGTGTCCACATAGGTAGTGTCTCTGTTTTGACTGATAATCAGATAGTCGGTGATGGGCTTGGTTTGCTCAATTTGCTGACGCTCCCCAAGGTTAAAGCCACCAGAAAGACTGTCTGTAGTACCCACATCTATCACTCTCTTGTCAAAGGAAATCTTTTGTGGCCTTTCAAGAACAGGCCGCTCTTGCCCCCAAGCAACGGCACCTAAAAAAACACAAAAAAGCAGTGGTATTGACCTCATAAAAACTTTGTGTAAAGGTAGATATTTCATCACAATCAAGCGTGTAGACCACAAGATGGGTTTTGTTATTTTTGTTGTGATGGCATTGGCACTACAACACAGCGATCATATTGAATGCGGTACCGACGAGGCAGGTCGGGGTTGTTTGGCCGGTCCAGTCACTGCGGCTGCCGTCATTTTGCCTCCCGATTTTTCCCATCCACAACTCAACGATTCAAAAAAATTGAGCCACAAACAACGGCAGTTATTGGAAGTGGAAATCAAAGAAAAGGCACTGGCATACGGAATTGCCCACGTGTCCCCCGACAGAATTGACAGTATCAACATTCTCAACGCTTCCATCGAAGCCATGCACAAAGCCATTGAAATGATGACGGTCAAGCCCGCATTTATTTTGGTTGATGGCAACCGATTTAAGCCGTATCAAAACATACCGCATGAGTGCATGATCAAAGGCGACGCACGCTTTCTCAACATTGCTGCCGCATCGGTATTGGCAAAAACCGCCAGAGACTACTATATGGAAACCTTACACCAAGAACATCCCCAATATGGCTGGGATACAAACAAAGGCTACCCGACCGTGAAGCATCGTGATGCCATCCAACAGTATGGGGCGACACCTTGGCACCGAAAAAGTTTTGCTTTACTCCCACGCCAAATAGAAATTGCCTTCTGAGTTTTGTACTTTTGTCCTTATGCGCACCATCCTTTATTGCGGACTTATCGCGATTCTAGCCAGCTGTAGCATTCAGCCTCCCACAGCAGCCGATCCCTTAGACTATATTCCACAAAAAACCCTTCTCGTATTCAAAACAGATGATGTCAGCGCGATCAACACAGAGTTTGCACATACACCCGAACTGACTGCCTTTTTTTCGCCCGTATTGCATCGTTCGACCCATTGGGATTCTTTCGAAAAGGCAACTGTCAGCCTGCATGACGAAGGAAAACAAGATTATAAGTATTTGTTGATTCACACCCTAGACACCCAAGACAGCATCCCTGCTTTGTTGGGAGACACCCTGCGCTATGAAAACCGCATGTTGGTGCGTTTCACTGAAGAGGAACAAAGCCGTTATGCCACAGTTTGGAATCGAATGTATTTTGAATCTGACTCTAAAATTGTATTGGAAAATAGCATTCGACTCCAAAAAAAACCTGGGTTACCTAACGCCCAATTGAGAAAGCTATACCACACCTCCACACAGGGAACACGGATATTTATACACCAAAGCGCCTCCGATTTTCTTAGCACTCGATTTAAAGGAAAAATTCCTTTTGACATCAATGATTTCACAAACTGGACAGCACTTGACTTGGATAGCGGAAAAGTTCCTTTTAAAATCAATGCAACGGGTTTATTAGATTCAAATAAAATGTCAAAAATGGACTTGCTGCTAGACCAAGAGTCTGACTTTGTGCCTTTGTTGGCTAGCAGCCCGCTAAATGCTATAGGGGTTCAGGCATATGCTTTTGACTACAACAACTTTACTCAAAAGAGCAGGCTGTATAATGCGCAAGAAAACCTGTCTTATACCACGCCCGACAGTCTGTTGACAGAGGCAAATTCTGTTGCTAAAGTACACCTGCGTTCAGGAACCATTGCCGTGGTTTCTTATGATGCCATTGAAGGCTTGGAGTCTAAACTCCGCCTCCAGTCTGTAGAAACAAAAAAGATTCGCGATGTGATGCAGTATCGATTTGAGGCATCTCATATCAAAACTTCCTTTCTTCCTTCACTACTAGATTTGCCGTCGCTTGAATATGCAGCTTTGTTTGATGGACAGCTGATTCTAGCCCCCTCAGCCCAACTTATGGAAGAAGTACTTACCCAATTGGCCGGCGGATACACGCTGGGTTCTGATGATTCATTCGCTACGCTTACAGACCAAATTCCGAGTCGTGCCTCCTTTCTGCTTTTGGGTGTGGAACCGGCGTTTAGCCAAAGTCTTAAAAATAGTTTGGTGGAAGATATACCCATAAACGAAGCCCCTGAACAACCCTATTGGCTAGGTATAGGGAATGTGACAAGTGGGGTGGCACAGCTGCAATTACAGCAAATTGACAAACAAAAAACAACCTCCACCTCCAGACCCAAGCTGGTGTTTTCAAAGCAATTAAAAGCGCCGATGGCAACGCATCCCCAAGGAGTTGTCAATCACAATGATGGTTCTATGGAATGGGTGGTTCAAGATGCACAAAACAGATTGTACCAAATCAGTACCAATGGCACAGTCTTATGGGAAAAAGATGTCAAAGGAGCCATTCAGTTTCCTATCACCCAAGTGGACTTATACAAAAACAAAAGATTACAACTGGCCTATACAACCGACTCAAAATTTGAGGTTCTTGACAGAAACGGCAACACGGTACGACCCTTTTCAAAATCATTAAAAAACCCCTTGCCTTTGGCTGTGTTTGATTATGACAAAAACCGTGATTATCGGTTGGTGTTGGTTGCTCAAAAGCAACTCGAACTCAGAAATCGATCCTTTAAAAAAGTGAGTGGTTTTAAACGCACCAATGTTGACCCGATCTATCCACCTCAACACTTCCGCATTGGTTCACGCGACTACATTGCCATGGTAGAAAAAAGCGGGAGTTTGCTGTTATTAGACCGAAGGGGCAACATCCGAATCAAAACCCCATCAGATCTTCAGCTGTCCACCGATGTGTCTGTTCACCAAAATGGCTTTGTAGGGGTAGACAAAAAGAACAGGCTTTTTCGCATTGAAACCTCTGGAAAAATCAGCTACCGAACCCTCCCTTTTGAAACCTCATACAAAATCGCTGCCCAAGGCAAAAACCTAGTGTTGCTCAGCGAAAACAATTTGGAAATCAATGGCAGGAGCATCGAAATGGATTTTGGGGTGTATACCCAACCTCAAATCCATGTGGTAAACAACCGCGCTTTCATCAGTCTTACAGACCTTCAGTCCAACAAATGCTATCTATTTGACAGAGATGGTGAGCTGTTGCCACATTTCCCCCTCTTTGGGTCAGGGCAAGCAGATGTGATTGCAGACAGAAAGGGTCAGGTATATATAAGTGTACGTGGTGAAGAGGACCAACTGCTGGTCTATCAGCTTTCTCAATAAGTGAGTTTGGCTTCAAAAAGCTGCTCAAAGTGGTACATGATTTTCTTCTTGACTTCATCTATATCAACTACCGTATCTAACTCACGAGCCATAGAGGTAATGCCTTTGCCCTGAATGCCACAGGGAACAATGTGTTCGAAAGCACTCAAATCCGTATTGACATTGAGCGCAAAGCCATGCATGGTCACCCAACGGCTGGCGCGTACGCCCATGGCGCAAATTTTCCTCGCAAAAGGGGTATCCACATCGAGCCATACGCCGGTCTCACCCGAACTCCGACTGGCACTGAGCCCAAAATCCGATAGGGTGTTGATGATGGTCTGCTCTAAGAGACGAAGGTATTTGTGAATGTCTGTAAAAAAATGGTCCAAATCCAAAATGGGATAGCCAACAACCTGGCCCGGCCCATGAAAAGTGATGTCACCCCCTCTATCAATTTTGAAGTATTGGATGTTCAAATCTTCAAGTCGTTGTTTGTCCAACAACAAGTGTTCGTCTTTACCGCTTTTACCCATGGTAATCACAGGTGGGTGTTCTACCAACAGCAAGTGGTGGGTCGTGGCTATATTGGTATTGTTGCGCCGGTTCTGAATTTTTTGGTCTATGGTTTGTTGGAACAGATCGCGCTGCAGATCCCACACCGCCTGATAGTCCGCCAAGCCCAAATCGCGAAAGGCTACATTTTTGGTCATCGCTCTAGTCTTGGGGCTTATTAAGAATCACCAAGGCAGCAATGACCCCGGGCACCCACCCACACAAGGTCAGTAAGAACACGATGAGCACAGAACCGCAACCTCGATCCAAAACGACGAGAGGTGGAAAGAAAATAGCCAATAAAACACGTAGTAAGCTCATGTAGAACAAATATACAAACTCACAAATTGTCATTATCAAAAGCCAGATGATTATCTTTGTGGCTAAAATCAAAACGATTTGGAACGGTCAGAGCAAGAACAAATACGCATTGCAAAACTTGAACAACTCCGTGCCTTGGGCGTGGACCCTTACCCGGCGGCAGCTTTTCAAACTACTGATGACAGCACATCTGTAAAAAAGGATTTTGCAGAGGGTAAAAATGTCACTCTAGCTGGACGATTGATGTCACGACGTATTCAGGGCAAGGCCAGTTTTGCTGAATTGCAAGATTCCAGTGGTCGTGTCCAATTGTATTTTAACAGAGATGTCCTTTGTCCAGAAGAAGACAAAACTACCTACAACGAGGTCTATAAAAAACTTTTGGACATTGGGGATATTATTGGTGTAAGCGGAACTTTGTTTACCACACAAGTAGGCGAAAAAACCGTTCAAGTAGAACGCCTAACCCTGTTGAGCAAAGCCTTAAAGCCATTCCCCCTGCCCAAAACAGATGCAGACGGAAATGTATATGATGCATTTACCGATGCCGAACAACGCTACCGCATGCGCTATGTGGATTTGATTGTCAACCCACAAGTCAAAGAAACTTTTGTCAAACGGACCAAAATCACCAATACCATACGGTCTTTCTTTAATGAAAGGGACTATTTGGAAGTAGAAACCCCCATACTACAACCCATACCGGGAGGGGCTGCTGCACGACCGTTTGTTACCCACCACAATGCACTCAACATCCCGTTGTACCTTCGTATTGCCAACGAACTCTATCTCAAACGCCTGATTGTAGGGGGCTTGGATGGGGTATACGAATTTGCCAAAGACTTTCGCAACGAGGGTATGGACCGCACCCACAATCCCGAATTTACGGTCATGGAACTCTATGTGGCCTATAAAGACTATCACTGGATGATGGAAACCACCGAGGCCTTGTTGGAACGCGTAGCTAATGAAGCCAACGGAAGCACGGTTGCTCAAGTGGGTGAACATAAAATCGATTTTAAAGCACCCTATCCGCGTGTTCCCATCCTAGAAGCTATTAAGGAACACACAGGGGTGGATGTGTCTGGAATGGACGAAAACGAACTTCGAACAACTGCCAAATCATTGGGTATAGAAACCGATGATACCATGGGGGTCGGCAAACTGATTGATGAAATTTTTGGGGAGTGTTGCGAGCACCACTACATCCAACCCACGTTTATCACGGACTATCCCAAAGAGATGAGTCCGCTGACCAAGGCTCACAGAGACAAACCGGGCTTAACAGAACGTTTTGAGCTCATGGTCAATGGCAAAGAACTGGCCAATGCCTACTCAGAGCTCAATGACCCTATAGACCAAAGAGAACGTTTTGAGGATCAGTTGCGCTTGTCAGAAAAGGGCGATGACGAAGCCATGTTTATAGACCAAGACTTTTTACGCGCCTTGGAATACGGCATGCCCCCCACCTCTGGGATTGGGATTGGGATTGACAGACTGGTAATGTTGCTCACCAACAACAGCTCCATTCAAGAAGTGCTGTTTTTCCCTCAAATGCGCCCTGAAGTCAAAACGCCTGCATTGACCGATGAAGAAAAAATAGTTTTGGCATTGCTTAAAAAACAGTCACCCGTACCCCTACAGGATCTAAAAACTGCCAGCGAATTGAGCAACAAAAAGTGGGACAAAGCCATCAAAGGACTGACAGGCAAAAACTTAGCCAAGGTCAGTAAAACCGAGGCTGGCTTGTTCGTAGCTTTAACAGAATAGTCTCATTTTTTTGGGTATTTCGAAATAATCACGCACCTTTAGTAACTATTTACCTTAAATCAATTAGTTATGAATAGAGTGTTCCTACCCTTATTTTGTGTTGTTTTTACCCTTTTGGGTGCTATCGACTTAGAAGCCCAAGGCAAACGCCCCTTTAGAAAAAAACCAAAAAAAGAAGAAGTTACTGCGCCCAAGCCACCTGAAAAAAAAGATAAAAATGGCATCAAACCTTATGGCAAAGTGATCACTGACAAAGCGATTACTGACAAAGGTCTTTTTGATGTTCACCAAATCGATGAAGATTATTTTTATGAAATTCCAGACAGTTTGTTTGGTCGTGAAATGTTGGTCGTCACTCGTATAGCCAAAACCGCTTCTGGAATCGGCTTTGGTGGTGGCAAACAAAACACCCAGGTTTTGCGCTGGGAGAAGCGTCCCAAAAAAGTATTGTTACGCGTGGTCTCCCACGAAGTGGTCGCAGCAGACTCACTCCCAGTGCATGAGGCGGTTGTCAACTCCAATTTCGAACCAGTATTGTATAGTTTCGACATCAAAGCATTTGGGAAAGACTCCTTGTCAACAGTCATACAAGTCAACAAATTTTTGGAAGACGACGTCAAAGCCATAGGATATCCTGCCTCAAGAAGAAAAGCCTACAAAGTGAGCAGTTTGGACAAATCGCGTTCGTTTATTGAAAGCATCAAAAGCTATCCGCTCAATGTAGAGATGCGCCATGTGAAGACCTACAACGCTGCCGAGCCACCTTCCAATTTTAGTACGGGTTCTATCAGTTTGGAGATGAACAACTCCATGATATTACTTCCTGAAGAACCCATGCGCCGCCGCTATTTTGACCAGCGTGTGGGATGGTTTGCTAGAGGGCAGATCGATTACGGACTGGATGTGCAAGAGAGTAAAACCGTTCGTTATCTCGACCGTTGGCGTTTGGAAGTCAAAGAGGAAGACATGGAAAAATTTAATCGCGGTGAATTGGTAGAACCCAAAAAACCCATTGTCTATTATATAGACCGCGCGACCCCAAAAAAATGGCGCAAATACCTCAAACAAGGCATCGAAGATTGGCAAGTGGCTTTTGAGGCTGCTGGCTTTAAAAACGCTATCATCGCCAAAGACCCACCCACACCCGAAGAAGACCCCGAATGGAGTCCGGAAGATGTGCGCTATTCTGTAGTGCGCTATTTGGCCTCCCCCATTCCCAACGCCAATGGCCCACACGTGAGCGACCCACGGTCTGGGGAGATTTTGGAGTCCGATATCAATTGGTACCACAATGTAATGACACTGTTGCGTAACTGGTTTTTTGTGCAGACCGCAGCCATCAATCCCGAAGCACGTGGGGTGGCCTTTAAAGACGAAATCATGGGCGAACTCATCCGCTTTGTGTCTGCGCACGAAGTGGGCCATACCATCGGTTTGCCTCACAATATGGGCAGCAGTGCGGCCTACCCAGTAGACTCGTTGCGTTCGCCAAGTTTTACAAAAAAATACGGCACGGCACCTTCTATTATGGATTATGCTCGCTTTAACTATATCGCCCAACCCGGAGACGGAGATGTGTCGTTGATGCCCAACATTGGTATTTATGACATCCACTCGGTGCGTTGGGGATACCGTCCCATACCGGAGGCAGCAACCGTCGAGGACGAAAAACCCGTTTTGGATCAATGGATTTTGGCGCATCAGGACGACCCCATGTACCGCTTTGGGCGCCAGCAAGGCTTGGTGGTAGACCCTAGCTCCCAAACCGAGGACTTGGGTGACGATGCCATCAAAGCGAGTCAGTACGGGATCGAAAACCTCAAGCGCATTGTTCCCAACCTAATCGAATGGACAGCCGAAGATGGTAAAAACTACGACGATTTAGAGACGCTGTATGGGCAAGTTTTGAGTCAGTTTAACAGATACACTGGCCATGTGGTGTCCAACATAGGCGGGGTGTATGAATACTACAAAACCTATGACCAAGAAGGGGCTGTTTATAGTCATGTGGACAAAGACTATCAAAAAAACTGTATGGATTTCTTACACAAACAGTTGTTTGAAACCCCTACTTGGATGCTGGAAAAAGACATACTCAACAAAATCGAATCTGCTGGTACTATGGACCGCATACGCCGTACGCAGACCCGTATTTTAAACCAGTTGATGGACTTTGGACGGATGGCCAGAATCATCGAAAACGAATCCTTACACGGCAGTGATGCCTACACGCTGGTGCAAATGATGACCGACTTGCGTCGCGGCATTTGGCAAGAGCTTTATACGGGCAATCCCATAGACGCCTACCGCCGCAACCTCCAACGCGCCTATATCGATCGTTTGGCATACCTGATGACTGAGGATCAAACTCCAATAAGCCCGTCTTCAAGGAGCAATCGAACCCGCGTACTGGTCAGTCAGTCGGATATTCGTTCGGTGGCGCGGGCACAATTGCTCAATCTAAAAAGTGCGATTGGCAATGCCATGCCGGAAGCCAAAGACCAAAACACCCGCTATCACCTGATTGATGCCGTAGAACGCATCAATGCGGTGTTAGACCCGAAGTAGGGTTTTTTTGTAAAAACATATAGTTAGCCTGTCACTCCTTCCTTCCCTGTCTGCCGACAGGCAGGCGGCAGGCAGGCCTGCGCATTTACCTGCTGAAGGTAGGAGCGGGAGTCTTTAAAACTATAGTAGATGCCGCATCGGAGTGCGGCATGACATCGGAAACCCAATACAAGCTGTCACTCCTGTGAAAACAGGAGTCTCTAATACTTTAGTAGATACCGTATTAAATACGGCATGACAGCAGAATGCCAAAAAAATCTATTTTACAAGGTTTTTACAAAGCTTTTAAACGCCGCAAGGGTTTTGTCCAGATCCTCGTAGCTGATGGCATCGTTTAGGAAATAGCTTTCAAATGCACTGGGCGGTAAGTACACCCCATGGTCTAGCATATGGTGGAAATAGCGTTTAAAGGTATCGTTATTGCCTTTGGCGGCGGTTTCAAAGTCCACCACCTGAGTGTCGGAAAAATGCAATGACAGCATAGAGCCCACCCGATTGATCTGATAGGGAACCGAGGTTTGGGACAACAAGGCCTCCATGCCTTCATGCAGATAGGCAGTTTTTTGGGCAAGGCTGTCAAACACTTGGGGCTGCTCGTCTAGGGCGGTCAGCATGGCAAGGCCGGCAGCCATCGCCAGCGGGTTTCCACTCAAAGTCCCTGCCTGATAGACAGGTCCCTCGGGCGCCAACTGTGCCATGATTTCGGATCGGGCGGCAAAAGCACCTACAGGCAATCCGCCCCCTATGACTTTTCCGTAGGCTACAATATCGGCATCTACGCCCAACAATTCTTGGGCACCGCCCTTGGCCAAACGGAAACCGGTCATGACCTCATCGAAAACCAACAAGGCGCCGTGTGTGGTACACAAGTGGCGCACACTCTCCAAAAATCCGGCTAGGGGCGGCACACAGCCCATATTCCCCGCCACCGGCTCCAAAATGACAGCAGCAATTTGGTCGGGGTTGGCTTTAAAAATTTCTTCCAATTGGGCCACATTGTTATAGGGCGCCAACAAGGTGTCTTGGGCCGTTCCTTTGGTCACACCGGGGGAATTGGGACTGCCAAAAGTCACCGCACCACTACCCGCCTGAATCAAAAACGCATCGGAATGTCCGTGATAGCAACCCGAAAACTTAATGATCTTCTCACGGCCTGTAAATCCTCGCGCCAATCGGATGGCACTCATACAAGCCTCGGTTCCTGAATTGACAAAACGGATCTTGTCGATATTGGGAGCCATCGAAAGTGCGCGTTCGGCAATCTCGGTTTCGAGTTCGGTCGGGATTCCGTAGGAAGTGCCTTTTTCGGCCTGCTGCTGAACGGCCTCCACAACAGGCGCATAGGCATGACCCAATATCAAAGGACCCCAAGAAGAAATAAAATCGATATAAGAGTTGCCATCTACATCGTGTAGATAAGCACCTTGTGCCTTTTTGATAAAAATCGGTGTGCCCCCAACAGATTTAAAAGCACGGACGGGGGAGTTGACCCCACCGGGAATGACTTCTTGTGCGGATTGAAAGAGCTGACTGCTACGTGTGTACCTCATTATTGGATGCGTAATCGTTGGCCGACCTGAATGTCGGACGAAGTTAAATCATTTGCCTTTTTTAGCTGTGCTACGGACACTTTAAATTTTCTGGACAGGCTGTAAAGCGTATCCCCTTTTTGCACCACATAGGTATCGGCATCAACAGCGCGGGGTGTGGGGGCTTTGCGACCGTCATAGCGATACAACGAAAAACGTTCTATCAGCGCAATGAGCTTGTGCGCATAGCGTGGGTCTGTGGCGTAGCCCGCTTTTTTTAACCCATGTGCCCAAGCTTTATAGTCATCTTGTTTGAGGCGAAACAAATCAGCATATCGCTCACGATCGACCAAAAAGAGAGAGTGATCCCGAAAAGAATCTTTGGGGTCATCATAAGCACGGAAGCACTCTTGAGGTGCATCGTCGTCGTGATAGACACGCTTGCCCTTCCATTCGCGTTTGCATTTGATACCAAAATGGTTGTTGGATTTCAAGGCCAATTCTCCCTGACCAGACTGTGATTCCAACAAGCCTTGTGCCAGGGTGATACTGGCGGGAATCTTAAATTTTTTCATCTCCGCTCGGGCAATCTCGGCATATCGGGCGATATAGAGTTCGTTGGGGTCGGCGGTCAATTCTGAGTTAGGTGTAGGAGAGTTGTTTTTAGATGTCTTTTGGGGGGTGTCCGCAACGGTTTCTTTTTTGGGTGTCTTGTCGTAATACACAACTTTCTTGGTGCCACATGAGCACAAAAAGCTCAACAGGGCCAACGCAACGTACTGCCTTGCTTGGCCAAACGCGCGTTGACACCTGCGATGGCTTGAAGTCCACCTGTATGAATGACCAAAATGCGGTTTCCGTGTGTCCAAGTATTGGATTTTAGTTGTTGCACCATACGCCAAAGCATGGGGCCGGTGTAGAGTGGGTCTAGGACAATGCCTGATTGTTTTGCTACCTCTATGGCAAAGCCGACCAACTCTGGTGGTGTTTTGGCATACCCCACAGTTTTATAGGTGGGGTCCAAAGTCCAGCGATTGTGCCCCACAAAAGTACGAATCTGTTGTGGTATGGCCACATCATATACCACCTGATAGCCCACTACCTCTTGGTGGGGCATGGCAGACTGTATGAGTCCGGCCATGGTCCCTCCGGTACCCACCGCTACGGCAAGGGTGTCAAAAAGCGCGTCACTGTCGTTTAGGATTTCCCGACAACCCTGAACAGCCCGTGGATTGCTACCGCCTTCGGGGAGGATATAAAATGAAGGATGGTTTTCTATTAGGCGCTCTATGCCTTTCTCTTTTTGCTTATACAGTTCGCGTGACACAAAATGCAACTGCATGCCTTTGGATTGGCAGTAAGCCAAAGTGGGGTTGAGCGGTTTGTGGGCAAGTTCGTCGCCCCGTACCACTCCTACCGATTGAAAACCATAAGCGTGGGCAGCAGCAGCGATGGCTGCCAAGTGGTTGGAAAAAGCACCTCCGAAGGTGAGCAGTCCGTCACAACCTTCTTTTTGTGCTTGTTGCAAATTGTATTTTAACTTTCTGAATTTGTTTCCCGAAACTTCGGCATGCAATAGGTCTTCTCTTTTGACAAACACCTGCACCCCCATTTTCTCAAAAACAGGTAGTGACAAGGCTTGATTGGGTATGGGTTTGTCCGAAAAAAGCATGCCTAAAAGTACGGGTTCGTTGGAAAACCTGTATTTTTAATTCATGAAAAAGAAAATCCTCCCACTCGAGGCAGGTGATTATTACTTGTCTGCTGAAGGATACAAGGTGTTTACGGCCCAATACCACCTCAAGCGGGGCTATTGCTGCCAAAGCCACTGTAGGCATTGCCCCTACGGGTATGACCCCAAAACGGCATGATATTTGAATTTATAATTGAAAATAGATTCCGATGAAAAAAGCAGCCTACCTCCTATTTTTTGCCACTCTGATTTCATGTGGTTCACTCCGTGTGAGTAGCGATTACGACCAAAATGTGGATTTTTCTACCTATAACTCCTATGCCTTTTTTAAGCCCGGCATCGACAAGGTTGAAATCTCTGACTTGGACAAGCGCCGCATATTGAAAGCTTTGGAAAACGCCCTTCAGTCCAAAGGCTTTCAGGCCTCAGAAACCCCCGGTTTGTTGGTCAGTTTTCAAACCCAAGCCAAAGAAAATATCAATATACACCAAAACCATCCCTACTACGGGTGGGGCTGGGGATGGGGTTGGTATCCATATGGCGCCTATAACCACCCCTATGTCAGTACCCAAACCCAAGGGATTTTATATATCGACCTGATTGATGCCCAAACCAAACACTTGGTATGGCAAGGCAAGGGTATCGGCGTACTGCGCGAAGGCAGCGTGGCCGAGCGCGAGGCACGCATTCGTGAGTTTGTACAAGAAATCCTCAACCAATACCCACCCGGTATGCAATAAAAACCCTATTGTTAAGACCCGCCCCCATGCAAAACGACCTTCCCTCCAATCCGATTATCGATCGGTTGCCCAAACACCTACGCAGCTACATACACCCCCAACACTACGCACACTACAGCGCTGTGGACCAAGCTGTTTGGCGCTATGTGATGCGCCTCAACCGTCATTTACTTCCCCAAATCGCGCATAGCAGCTATTTGGAAGGTTTGGAGAAAACAGGTATTGAAACCGGTCAGATTCCCAATATGTATGGCATGAACCGCATCCTAAAAGACATCGGTTGGGCAGCGGTAGCGGTACGTGGGTTTATACCTCCACAAGCCTTTATGGCCTTTCAAGCCTACCAAGTATTGGTGATTGCCTCAGACATACGCACGCTGGAACATATTGGTTATACACCCGCTCCGGACATACTACACGAGGGAGCCGGACACGCACCCATCATCGCCAATCCGGAATATGCAGAATACCTAAGACGGTTTGGCGAAATCGGTAGTAAAGCCATTAGCAACACATATGACAAAGCGCTTTACACAGCGGTGCGTACGCTTTCTGACATTAAAGAAAACCCTGCCACTCCGCCCGCACAAATCAAAGAGGCGGAAGAAGCCGTTATCGCGTTGCAACAAAAAGAAACTGCACCAAGTGAGTTGGCACAAATCCGAAACCTACACTGGTGGACGGTAGAATATGGACTTATAGGGTCCATGGAAAATCCAAAAATATATGGAGCCGGCTTGCTGTCCTCCATTTCAGAAAGCCAATCGTGTTTGAGTGATGAAGTAAAAAAAATCCCTTACACACTCGCAGCCGCCCAACAAGGCTTTGACATTACTAAACCCCAACCCCAGCTTTTTGTGACACCCGACTTCGCCCATTTGTCCATGGTGTTGGAAGAATTTGCCCAAACCATGGCCCTGCGCAATGGCGGTTTAGAAGGCCTCCATCAGCTCATTGCGTCCGAGGAAAATGGGACCATCGAATTGAGCACGGGACTTCAAGTTTCAGGTTTGTTTACCCAATGTATTGAAGACAAAGGGAAGCCCATCTATCTGCAAACCCAAGGTCCAACGGCTTTGGCCTACCAAAACAGCGAGCTTATCGGTCAGGGGGTGGCGCAACATCCCGATGGCTTTGGTAGCCCTATCGGAAAACTCAAACATTCCAACTTGGCCATCGAAGACATGACACCACATGACTTACGTACCCATGGAATTTACGAAGGCAAACGCGCTGCCTTACAGTTCGAAGGCGACATTTGTGTGGAGGGTGAGGTGGTCACCGGCACTCGGAACATACAAGGCAAAATCATGGTGGTGAAATTTAAAAATTGTCGCGTGACACATGGCGATAAAGTATTGTTTCATCCTGACTGGGGCGTTTATGACATGGCCGTGGGCAAAGAAGTAGTGGCTGCCTACTCGGGCGTGGCCGATCCGGATCGATTTCCTTTAGATGCTCCCACAAAAGAAACGCAGCCCGAAAAACTCTTACCACCCCTCAATGAAGTCTATGCGGCGGTGCGTCAGTTGCGCAACCAAAACCAAGCCAAAGAAGAACAACAGGCTTCCTTTTTGGAATTGTTGCAAACCGATGGCAAAGCCGATGGCTGGTTGGCGGTATTGGAAATATGCGAATGGGCCCAACATTCGGGCTATGTACAGCTAGCCAAAGACAGCCGCAAGTATTTAAAAAAACTCCAACGGCAATATCCGGAGTTGCAAGTGCCTATTGATGATGGGTTGTTGCTGTTGGAGGTGTAAAAAATGTCAACCGCTTAAGCTAATTCCAATGATTGACGAATTTCTGGACAACCGAGGAACCTCAATTTGATTTATATCAATGATATCGCGACCTCAAGTGCCTCAGCAACACCGTCAGGGTTTTTCCCGCCTGCAGTGGCAAAGAAAGGTTGTCCACCGCCGCCGCCTTGGATATAAGAACCCAATTTACGTACCATGGCATTGGCGTTGAGTCCATTTGCCTCTACCAAGTTTTTGGCCACATAGCAAGCCAATAGCGGTTTGCCATTGTGCACACTGCCTAGCACCAGCACCAAGTTGTCGACCTCAGCACCCAGTGCAAAGGCCATGTTTTTGAGTCCCGCGGCATCGGTGTCCAAGGCACAGGCCAAGAAATTGACCCCTTTGTGGGCTTGTATTTGGGCTTTGAGTTCGTTTTTTTGGTATCCTGTCAATGTTTTGCGAAGCGCCTCCACTTGCTTTTTGTAATGGGTATTTTCTTCCATCAGGTTGTCCACGGCCTTGCCCAAGTCTTGAGGGTTTTTGAGTTGGGCTTTTAGCTCAGTCAATGCCTGTGCTTGCGCTTGAAAATGTTTTTTGGCGGCCTCTGCCGTAATGGCTTCAATGCGTCGAATTCCAGAAGCCACCGCTGTTTCTGTGGTAATGGTAAAGTGCCATATCTCGGCGGTGTTTTGAACATGCGTACCTCCACAAAGCTCCACAGATTCTCCAAAGCGAATGGTGCGCACGGTGTCTCCATATTTTTCACCAAACAAAGCCATGGCACCGCTGTCAATCGCAGCCTGATAAGGGGTGTTTCTGTTTTCTTCCAAGGGCAATTGCTCCCGAATACGCGCATTGACAAAAGCCTCCACTTCTGTCAGCTCATCGGCAGTGAGTTTGGCAAAATGTGAAAAGTCAAAGCGCAAATAACCGCTGTGAACCATAGACCCCTTTTGCTCTACATGGGTGCCCAACACCTCGCGTAAGGCTTGGTGCAGCAAATGGGTGGCCGTATGGTTCCCGGCTGCCGCTTGGCGTTGGCGTGCATCGACAACAGCCTTAAAACGTCCTTCGGATTGGCGGGGCAGTTCTTTGGCGATATGCACAGTGAGGTTGTTTTCTTTTTTGGTGTCAATAATATAGGTCACGTCGCCGTTGGCAGCCTCCAAATAGCCCTTATCGCCTACTTGTCCTCCGCTTTCAGGGTAGAAAGGGGTTAAAGAGAATACCAACTGATAGAAATCACCCTCTTTTTTGGACTGTACCTTGCGGTATTTGGTGATCTGTACGGGCACTTCCATTTGGTCATAGCCCACAAACTCTTCTTCGTTGTCTTCTTTTAGCACCACCCAATCATCTGTGGTGATTTTGGTAGCGGCTCGCGAACGCGCTTTTTGGGCGGCCATTTCGGCTTCAAAACCCTCTTGATCGAGTTGCATGCCACGCTCTCGCAATATAAGAGCGGTTAGGTCGGGGGGAAAGCCATAGGTGTCGTACAATTCAAACGCCTTGGCACCCGACAAGGTTTTGTCTTTGGCACTATCAATCAGGTTGTCCAGCAACACCAATCCTTGCGCCAAGGTTTTTTGGAAAGCCTGTTCTTCTTCTTTAATGACATTGACTATCAAGTTGTTTTGGGAAACCAACTCAGGAAAAGCCTCTCCCATTTGTCGGGTTAGGGTGGCTACCAACTGAAAGATAAACGGGCTGTCTTGCCCTAAAAAGGTGTAGCCATAGCGTATGGCCCGGCGTAAAATGCGACGAATCACATAGCCGGCACCTGTGTTGCTTGGCAGTTGACCATCAGCGATTGAAAAAGCTACCGCACGAATGTGGTCGGCCACCACGCGGATGGCGATGTCTGTTTGTTCGTTTTTACCATAAGGATGTTGGGTCAGGGTTTCAATTTCGCGGATAAGGGGGGTAAAAACATCCGTGTCATAATTGGACTGTACCCCTTGAGCCACCATACACAAGCGCTCAAACCCCATGCCAGTGTCCACATGTTTTTCGGGCAGAGGCTGTAGACTTCCGTCCGCCATGCGGTTAAATTGTATAAACACCAGGTTCCATACCTCTATCACTTGGGGGTGGTCCTGGTTGACCAAGTCGGCACCTGAAACTTTGGCTTTCTCTTCCTCAGAACGGATGTCCACATGAATTTCTGAACAGGGGCCACAGGGACCTTGGTCGCCCATTTCCCAAAAGTTGTCCTTTTTAGAGCCCATCAAAATGCGGTCGGAGGTGGTGTGTTGTTTCCACAATTCAATGGCTTCCTGATCGACTTCCAACCCATCTTCATGAGCACCTTCAAAGACCGTAACATAGAGGTTATCTTTGTCAATCTTCATGACTTTGGTCAAAAACTCCCATGCCCAATCGATGGCTTCTTTTTTAAAGTAATCCCCAAAACTCCAATTGCCCAACATTTCGAAAAGAGTGTGGTGGTAGGTGTCTATACCCACTTCTTCCAAGTCGTTGTGTTTGCCCGACACACGCAAACATTTTTGCGTATCGGCTACTCGCTTGTCTTTGGCAGTTTTGTTTCCCAAGAAATAATCCTTAAACGGATTCATCCCAGCATTGACAAACATCAGGGTAGGATCGTCCTTGTTGACCATGGGCGCAGAAGGAACGATCTTATGAGCCTTGGACTGAAAAAAGTCTAAAAATTGTTGACGAACCTGTTGAGATTTCATAGGATAACTTTATACATCAAGCCATAGCCGACCGAACATTTTTCTATATTTGTGTCGATGGCACCGCGAGTGGCGTAAAATTAGTACATTTTAACGAATGGCAAAGTCAAAGTACTACTACGATCAGGAGACGCTCTCCTACCGAAAGATCGAAACCAAAAACAGTGTGCGTATTCGAAACGTGCTTGTTTTTTTTACGGTTTCTGCGCTCTTTGGCCTGGGTATGTTGTTTGCCCTTTTGTCTTCATCAGCTATTGAAACGCCCAAAGAGATTACCCAAGCCCGTGAGATTGAGCAATACCGCCTTCAAATCGATCAGCTCAATCGCAAGATGGCACAGATTGAAAACGTGTTGGAAAACCTACAAGAGCGCGACAATCAAATCTACCGAGTGATTTTTGAAGCCAATCCCATCCCTGACGATGTTCGCAAAGCAGGTTTTGGCGGGGTCAATCGCTATAAAAACTTGGAAGGCTACAACAATTCGGACTTGGTGATAGGTACCACCAAGCGAATGGATGTGTTGTCGAAACAAATTGTGGTACAGTCCAAATCTTTGGATGAGATTCAGCGTTTGGCCTTGGACAAAGAAAAGCTTTTGGCTGCCATTCCATCGATTCAACCCATTAAAAACAACGACCTGAAGCGTATGGCTTCCGGATTTGGGTGGCGCACCGACCCATTTACTAAAGCACGTAGGCGCCACAAAGGGATGGATTTTTCTGCCCCAACCGGTACACCTATTTTTGCTACTTCCGATGGTAGGGTAACACGTGCCGACGGACGTTCTGCCGGCTATGGGAAGCATATTCGTATTGATCATGGCTTTGGCTATCAGACTTTGTACGCTCACCTGAGTGATTACAATGTACGTCGAGGCCAACGAGTCAAACGTGGGGATGTCATTGGCTATGTGGGCAACACCGGACGGTCTGTGGCTCCTCATCTTCATTACGAAGTACGAAAAGACGGGGTGGCTGTGAACCCGGTCAATTTCTACTACGGAGATCTAGACACGGAGGAGTTCAACGCGATGCTTGATGCTGCGAACCGTGAGAATCAATCGCTTGACTGATGCGTACCCAACTACCCGAAAAATTGTATTACAGCATAGGAGAAATTGCTGAAGCTTTTGATGTCAATCCTTCATTGATACGCTATTGGGAGAAAGAATTTGACATCTTATCCCCCAAAAAAAACCCGCGCGGCACCCGAAAATTTACCGTACAAGATGTTGAGAAATTGGAGCTTATCCACTATCTGGTGCGCGAACGCGGTTTTACGCTTGAAGGCGCCAAAAAGCAATTGGAGTCGGGTGACAAAAGTGAGCAGGAAATTGTGCGTAGGCTCAAAGCCATTCGAGAAGCCTTGGTGCGTATCCGCGCGTCTTTATAACTACTTTTTACGCATAAAAATATCAACGGTTACCCCACAAAAATCGTAGTGTTCGCGGAGTTTGTTTTCCAAAAAGCGCTTATAAGGATCTTTTACATATTGGGGAAGGTTGCAGAAAAAAGCAAACTGCGGATGATGACCGTGTAACTGCACACAGAATTTGATTTTTACATATTTGCCTTTGATCGCGGGAGGTGGAAATTTTTGGATAATAGGCAATAGATAGTCGTTGAGTTCTCGGGTTGGGATGCGCTGAGAGCGCTTTTTGTAAACAGAAACTGCAGTCTCTATGGCTTTAAAAACGCGTTGCTTGGTCAGACTGGAGATAAATACAATAGGCACATCGACAAAAGGTTCTATCTCTTTGCGAATTTGTGCAGCAAAAGTTTTGGTGGTGTTGGTTTCTTTGCTGACCAAATCCCATTTGTTGACCAGAATCACTATGCCTTTGTGATTGCGAGCGGCCAACCAAAAAATATTTTTTACCTGACTATCAAAAGTGCGGGTCGCATCGAATAGCAACAGACACACATCGGCGTACTCGATGGTGCGAAGGGCCCGCATGACAGAGTAAAACTCAATGTTCTCTTTGACTTTGGATTTTTTTCGAATCCCCGCTGTATCAACAAGCGTAAACTCAAAGCCATACTGGTTATAAGTGGTGTCTATGCTGTCTCGGGTTGTCCCCGCCAAATCGGTAACAATGTTGCGCTCCTCACCCAATAGGGCATTAATAAAAGACGATTTTCCAGCGTTGGGTCTGCCGACCACCGCAAACCTTGGGAGGGCATTGTCTTGAGGTGGTCCATCTTCCGGCAACAGCATCACCAAAGCGTCGAGCAACTCACCGGTGCCACTGCCGTTGACAGCAGACAGGTGGAAGGTGCGTTCGATACCCAAGGCAAAAAACTCCACCGTATCGGCAATGCGCATGGCGTTGTCTACCTTGTTGATGGCCAACAAAACAGGTTTTTGGGTACGACGCAGTAGACGCGCCACTTCTTCGTCCATAAGCGTCACTCCGGTTTCAACATCGACCACAAAGATGATGGCGTCGGCCTCTTCTATAGCGATCTCGACTTGCTTGTCGATTTCGGATTCGAAATCATCATCTCCACCAATCACATATCCGCCTGTATCTATGAGGGTAATCTCACGGCCGTTCCAGTCCGATTTGCCGTAGTGTCTGTCGCGAGTCACACCGCTGACTGCATCTACAATGGCTTCCCGACGCTGAATCAGGCGGTTGAATAAGGTAGATTTGCCGACGTTGGGCCGTCCGACTATGGCTACAAAGTTGCTCATGGGTTGGTGTTACAGGGGCAAAATTAACCCTTTTGGGAAGAAGAATAGCCAAAACGTTGCAATTGGCGTTCGTTGGTACGCCAATTCTTAGCCACTTTGACAAAGAGTTCAAGGTGAATTTTTTTGCAGAAAAAAGTTTCTAAGTTTTTGCGAGCAGCCATCCCCACGGCTTTGATCGCAGCGCCTTTTCTGCCTACAATGATACCTTTTTGAGAATCGCGCTCTACCAGAATTAGGCTTAGGATACGAATTATGTTTTTGTCTTCTTGGAATTGCTCAGTGACCACTTCGACCGCATAAGGGATTTCTTGTTGGTAATGGAGCAGTATTTGTTCCCTGACGGCCTCGTTGACAAAAAAGCGCTCGGGCTTGTCTGTGAGCTGATCTTTTGGGAAATAAGGGGGGTGTTCGGGCAACAAAGACACGATGCGATCGCGGAGTTCGATGACTTTAAAGTTTTCAAGAGCTGAAATAGGCCATATTTCTGCTTTGGGGAACATGGTTTGCCATTGGGTCACTTGTTCCTCTAGGGCGTTTTGATCTGTTAGATCGATTTTGTTGATGACCAACAACAACTGGCCTTTGTGTTTTTGCACTCTTTGGAGGGTGTTTTCCTCTTGAGTGTCAGCTTCATTTGTAGAAACTACAAAGACCATGACATCGGCATCTTCAAAAGCCGAGTTGGCAGCATCCATCATGCGTTCTTGTAAGGTGTACTGAGGTTTGATAATCCCCGGGGTATCGGAGAAAATGGCCTGTACGTTGGGGGTATTGTACATGCCCAATATGCGGTGACGTGTGGTTTGGGCTTTGGCGGTGATGATGGATATTTTTTCCTCCAAAAGGGCGTTAATCAGGGTTGATTTGCCCACGTTGGGGTTCCCGATGATATTGACAAAACCAGCTTTATGCATAGGCGCAAAGGTACAAAACCCTTGTTGGGTATGGCGATTTTTTGTATATTTGGCGTCCTTATCGCGGGATAGAGCAGTAGGTAGCTCGTCGGGCTCATAACCCGAAGGTCGCTGGTTCGAGTCCAGCTCCCGCTACAAAGCCAAGACCAATTGCACAAAGTGCTTGGTCTTTTTTTATGCTTTGAGTGCAACCTTGTTTGTAGTGAGAAAGTAAAAAAAGACCGGTTTTCGGCGAAGGTGAAAAACTTGGTCTGTGTTATTGCGCAAGCATACCCAATTCTGGTCCAACGAGCAAAACGATTGATTTTGTCCTAAATGCAAATCTTACTTATTTCTTTACAACAAATTTGTTTGTTGAAATTACCGCACCAACAACATTTTTTATTCTAATAAAATAAATCCCTGAGGAAAATGGAGTATGTATTGTATAATTTTGGGTTTCTGGAATTTGGATTTGCTGTACCAGTCTGCCATGCATACTATACACCTCGATATGCTGGAAAGAGACATCAGATTCAATGGTCAGACGATCTGTTGTGGGATTGGGATAGAGGCTGAATCTCTCAATTTCATTTGCCGGTTCTTCGACCAAAACAACCTCAAAATCCATCCAATTGAGATTAAACAAACTCTTGGTGACATTCATTGTAAGCTCATAAGTGCCGGCGGGAATCTCAATTTGCCTTTCAATGGTTTGCCAACTTTGCCACCCACCAGTATCATTAATTTGGAAACCGCTGACGGTTAGGTTTTGATCGTTGTTCCCTTTAAGATCCAGCTGAAACTCACCCCCTCCGCCATTGCTTGCCACACGTGCTTTGATGTTATAGGTTTCAGTTTTATTAACATGAATAAGGTATGTCGCATAATCTCCCACGTCCATATAGGACAAATTGGCGCCTCCTCCTGTGTCCGTACAGCTTTCTGTACTCAAGCCAGATTGCTTCCCATAGTCCTCTGCCTCGATTTTTCCAGGCACCTGAAATCCGCCACCTTCGTTATAAACAAATTCAATCCAATTGAAGTTAAATCCTCCCTCAATTATATTCAAAGTAAGGGTATAATCTCCCGACATGATCAGCACGTCTGCCTCAACTGTTTCCCAATTTTGCCACCCACCAGTTTCTGCTGTGTCAAAGGTGTGTATCACTTGACCTGCTGCATCTTGACTTGACAGGGACGCTTGGATTTGACCAGATTCAAAGCCTGCTGTTCGCAATTTCATAGTGTAATAACCCGGTTGAGACACTGAAATAAGATATTTCACATAATCACCCGAGTCGATATAACTTAAGTTTCGGCCTCCGTCCACGTCGGCACATGATTCAGTTTGTATGCCAGAATGCACGTAGTAATTTTCAGCTTCAATTTTTGATGAAATGTTGGTGTATTGCAGCTCAGATGAAACATACTCAAAATCATACCAATTGATATTTGTAGCCGATTGCAATGAGGTCATTTTCAACATATAGTTCCCTTGTGGAAGTGTGGTAGTTTGTTCTTCTGTTTTCCAAGAATTCCACCCACCTGTCGATTCAGGAGACACAAAGCCTACATTATAAACGGCACCGTCAGACTTCTCAAGTTCCAATGAAAATAATGCGTCATTATAATCTGTTGCCACACGACTTTTTAGGATATAGGTACCTTCATCATCTACACGTACACGATATTTTGCATAATCCCCGTTGTCTAAGTATCCTAGTTGTTGCCCTCCACCAGTGTCTGTTGTCCCTGAGACCACTAATCCAGACTGGGTTTCATAATTTTCCGCCTCGATTTTTCCTGGAACGCCTAGACGACTAGAATCATCAATCAATTCAAAATTCATCCAATTCAAGTTGAATTCATCACCAAGAACCGTGAAAACCATAGTATATTTTCCATGATCTAAATACATTTCTTCTGTCAATGTCTGCCAGGACTGCCAACCATTTGTTCCATTCAAGTTATATGTATGACTATAAACAACTGTATTCCCTTGCTTGAAGGACAACCTAAATGAAGCGCTAGTTCTTTCGGTCGCAATTCTGTATTGAAACGAATAATTAGCACTTTGTTGTATGTCAATTTTATAACTTGCAGTATCTCCAGGGTGTAAGTCCTTGATATTAACTCCCAATCCCACGTCTGTTGTTTCTTCAATCCCGATACCACTTTGGGTATCAAAATCTTCTGCTTCAATTTTACCCGGAATCAGATTGACTATTTGAATAATATTTTGAACTGGAAAATTTGAAAAATTACCGAGAGATTCGTTTGTGTCTGAAACCACATCTCCGTTAGCATAGCTTACTGTAACTTCATCGTAAAAAGAAAGTGTGTCCTCAACATCCAAGAGGATGACACGCTCATTTGAGGCATCCACCCGAGCATTAGCAACTGAGACAGGATCGCCATTGACAACTACGGAAAAGTGTTGTGAATTAAGAGTTGAGTTTGAAATGCTCTTGTTAACAGTCAATCGGATTTGAGAATCGTTTTCTTCTGTAACTGCACCGATATGTGAAAAGCTAGGAGATTGATTAGCGGACATACGAAAATCAAAAGATTCAAGATTAAACTCCACATCTCCTACAATACGTACTTTCAGCAGATGGGTTCCTTCATTAAGAAATGCGGTCTTAGAAACAACCGATGAAAAATTACTAAAACTACCTGTGGTACCTAGCCCTCTGAGGGGTGCAATGTGTGCACCATTCCACTCAAATTGGATTTTACCTCCCGCCTTTTCAGCAGAGTATTTGGTATGGATGTCAAAAAAACCTGCTTGCTCAACTTCGACTGTAAATTGAATCCACTCGCGATCATTGACGTAACCTACACTATAGCCATTGGAGTCATTGCTGCCTGAGCTGTTTGTACTTATATCAACCCCATCATTTCGATATACCCATCCTAAATTCCAACTCGATGTTCCATTTGAACCCGAATAGTTTCCATATTCTGTGTCATTGTATGCCACCCCTTGAGACCCCATGTCATAGTGTGTAGCTAAAATCAATCCAGGGGCTTTGTTGATGCTGTAAGGAACCCTGTCATTTGAACTTGGTTGGCGAAGCATAGCATCAATTACATCTTTTCGAAAATCGTTATTATTTATATGTGCATTGGTTGCCAGTTCCATAAGTCCTTGATAAGCGAGGTATGCATCAGGGCGAGACACTTCTCCTTTGAAATAATTGACCAGTTGATCATAATTGGAGTTTGATGGGATAGAATAAGCTGATACTGTGGTATCTAATCGTTTCCAAGGCCACCAAGCCCAGCCGATATTATTGCTCTCGAAAAGAGAGATAGCTTCTTTGAACCAAACGTTGGAATTCTCTCCACTTTCACCCATCCATAAGGGAACATTGTACTGATCTCGCATATCTAAAACCCACTGAATGGTGCTTTGAGTGTTGTCATTCCAATATTTGTGAAAGCTGTAAACCATGTTGTTATCCCACGGCGGAGTAAGTCCGGTATAGTCGTTAGCAAACCAATTTCCCTCTATGTAAATGATGTGATTTTGATCATGAATACGAATCGCATTTGTGATATTTACATAAAGATCTCGAATCTCACTCCCTGACAAATTCCAGTTGGGCTCATTAAGAATGTCGTACCCCCCTATCCATTCTTCGTTTTTGTAGCGTTCGGCGATTTTACCCCAAAGTGAAATAGTTTTCTGTTTGTTTTGTTCACTTTCCCATAGAGATGGAAAATCGGGGTCATAGTCAGATATGCCTTCGTCGTAACCTTGTCCACCTGGTGCCGCATGAAGGTCCAAAATAAGATACAATTCGTTTTCTTCACACCACGAAAGAAGGGTATCAACCATTTCAAATCCCTTCTCCAACCATGTGTTTTGATCCGAAGTTTCTTCTTCAATGGGCAATGTAAAAAGGTTGTAGTGCATGGGTAATCGAACACTGTTAAAACCCAAACTAGCCATTGTGTCAATGTCGTTTTTGGTTACAAAGTTTTCAAGCCAAGTATCATAAAAATCCTGCGTGCGTTCTGTGCCTATAAGATCTTGTATTTTTAATTTGAATTCCTT
>JBMYLY010000010.1:0-32316 GCA_049596815.1 Flavobacteriaceae bacterium
TATCCTTCAAGGTATCACTCGTGCGTCTCTTCAGACCAAGTCGTTTATCTCTGCGGCCTCGTTCCAAGAAACGACCAAAGTTCTCAATGAAGCTGCCGTTAGTGGTAAGATTGACACCTTAGAAGGACTCAAAGAAAACGTGATTGTAGGACATAAGATTCCAGCAGGAACTGGTAACCGTGACTACAGCGACATCATCGTAGGTTATACGGATGAGTACGAAGAGCTATTGGCCAAAAAGGAATTTAATCTGAACGCATAATGAGTGATTCTAAAGCCAAAAAAGAGGGCAGCATCAACATTGAGTTGGATCCGGACACCGCGCAAGGCACCTATTCCAACTTAGCGATCATCAACCACTCGGTCTCCGAGTTTGTGGTCGACTTTATCAATGTGATGCCCGGCGCTCCCAAGGCCAAAGTGCGCTCGCGGATCATACTTACCCCTCAGCATGCAAAACGCTTCCTAAAAGCCTTGGGCGACAACGTCCAACGTTTTGAAGCCGCACATGGGGAGATTAAAGAATATGACCCACCGTCCATTCCGCTTAACTTCGGGCCTCCCGGAGAAGCCTAACAAAACAAAACCCTCCAAATGGAGGGTTTTTTTATGAATTGAACTTGGTGTTAGGGGTTTAGACTCCGGCTTTTTCTTTTTAAAACTCCGAAGTAGCGTGGAATTGTAGGGCTTTGTATTTGTCTTGGGTCATCTGTAGGGAAAAGGCAGAGTCTGCCAAAAAGACCAATTGCCCCTGTTTGTCTTTGGCCAAAAACTTGGCCTTTACGCGGCAGAATTCTTTAAAATCAGGGTGTTGGGGGTTGGGGGTCTCTACCCAGCAGGCTTTGTGTACGTTGAGGTTTTCGTAGCCACACTTGGCGCCGTATTCGTGCTCCAATCGGTATTGGATGACCTCAAACTGCAGCGCACCCACCGTGCCGATGACTTTACGTCCGTTGAGTTCGAGGGTAAAAAGTTGTGCCACCCCTTCATCCATCAGTTGGTCAATCCCTTTAGCCAGTTGTTTGGCTTTCATAGGATCGGCATTGTTGATATAGCGAAAGTGCTCGGGGGAGAAACTGGGAATCCCCGTAAAGTGCAGTTCTTCTCCAGATGTTAGGGTGTCGCCAATCTTAAAATTGCCCGTATCGTGAAGGCCCACAATATCCCCTGGATAAGAGACCGAGACAATCTCTTTTTTGTCTGCAAAAAATGCATTCGGGCTGCTAAACTTTAGCTTTTTACCATGGCGCACGTGTAGGTAGGGGGTATTGCGCTCAAAGGTTCCCGACACCACCTTGATAAACGCCAATCGGTCGCGGTGCTTGGGGTCCATATTGGCATGGATTTTAAACACAAATCCGCTAAAGCTGTCTTCGTTGGGTGCTACCAAACGTTTGGCACTGTTTTTCGGTCTTGGGGGCGGGGCAATCTCCACAAAGCAGTCTAGCAACTCTTGCACCCCAAAATTGTTCAGCGCAGAACCAAAAAACACCGGCTGTTGCTGGCCTGCCAAATAGGCTTCGCTGTCAAAAGCCGGATAGACCTCTGTCACGAGTTCGATTTCCTCTCGCAAGGTCTGTGCGGCTTTGCCGCCAATATGGGTGCTAAGGGTCGGGTCGTTGATATCATCAAAATCGATGGCTTCGGCAATGCGAGTTTTGTTGGCCTCGTCAAATAGGCGCAGCCGTTTGTGCCACAGGTTGTAGATGCCCTGAAAGTCATAGCCCATCCCGATGGGAAAACTCAAAGGCACTACCGTAAAGCCAAGTTTTTGTTCCACTTCGTCGAGCAGGTCAAAGGCGTCTTTTCCCTCGCGGTCGAGTTTGTTGATAAACACAATGATAGGAATGTTGCGCATGCGGCATACTTCCACCAGTTTTTCGGTCTGTTCTTCCACCCCTTTGGCCACGTCGATGACCACAATCACACTGTCCACAGCGGTGAGGGTACGGAAGGTGTCTTCGGCAAAATCTTTGTGTCCTGGGGTGTCAAGAATATTGATCTTTTTATCACGGTAGTGAAAAGCCAGTACAGAGGTGGCTACCGAAATTCCACGTTGACGCTCGATTTCCATAAAATCGCTGGTCGCAGATTTTTGAATCTTGTTGGACTTTACGGCACCTGCCTCTTGGATGGCCCCACCAAAAAGCAACAGCTTTTCGGTCAGGGTGGTTTTTCCGGCATCAGGGTGAGAGATGATACCAAAGGTACGGCGTCGGGCGATTTCAGATGTAAAACTCATGACGGCGCAAAAATATCTGCTTTTTTGGGATTATACCCCGTCTGAGCCGCAATATTTGTATTTTTGAAGTATGAGTAAGCAGGCAGAAGAACAAGTGGTGTTGGTCGATGCGCAAGACAACCCCATTGGGCTGATGGGCAAATTGGAGGCGCACCAAAAAGCCGTACTCCACCGTGCGTTCTCTGTGTTTGTGCTCAATGACCAAAACGAACTGATGCTCCAACAGCGCGCCCTACACAAGTATCATTCACCTGGATTGTGGACCAATACTTGCTGTAGCCACCAACGCAGTGGAGAGTCCAATATTCAGGCAGGCACACGTAGGCTGCAAGAAGAAATGGGTTTTACAACCGAACTGACCGAACTGACGTCCTTCATCTATAAAGCTCCCTTTGACAACGGACTCACCGAACACGAACTCGATCACATCATGATGGGGCGCTACAACAGCAGTCCGAACATCAACCCCGATGAGGTAGCCGACTGGAAATGGATGCCCATAGAGGAAGTAAAAAAAGATGTGGACACACATCCCGAACGCTATACTGTTTGGTTTGTGATTATATTTGAACGTTTTTATAAAGACCTTTTTTCCATATGCCAGTAACTGTCAGCCGCAAGGCCCACTTCAATGCCGCCCACCGATTGTTTCGTTCCGACTGGGACGATGCTTCCAATGAGGAGGTTTTTGGCAAGTGTGCCAATCCCTACTACCACGGACACAACTACGAGCTGATTGTACATGTGACCGGCGATATCGACCCACAGACAGGCTATGTGATGGATATGAAAGTACTTAAAGACCTTATCAAGTCGGAAGTGGAGAACGCTTTTGACCATAAAAATCTCAATGAGCAAGTCCCCGAATTTAAAGACCTAATTCCCACTGCCGAAAACATAGCGGTAGTTATTTGGGACAAGTTGCGCCCCCATATCGATTTAAAAAAACAATTGGCGGTGACCCTATACGAAACCCCGCGCAACTACGTACACTATCAAGGCTAACGGATGAAGCTAACCCCTTTGTTTTTTACCCCCATTCCCAAAGAACGCTTGTGGGGTGGGCAAAAACTTGAAACGCTATTAGACAAATCCTTTGAAGGAGATGCCATAGGTGAGAGTTGGGAACTCTCTACTGTTCCCGGCGATGTGTCTGTTGTGGCCGAAGGGCCATGGGCAGGGCAGGCGTTGGATGCCTTGATTGTCAATCACAGAGCCACGCTTGTTGGGCAAAAGGTGTACGACCGTTTTGGAGACGAATTTCCGGTATTGATCAAGTTTATCGATGCCCAAAAAGACCTCTCGATTCAGTTGCACCCACACGACCATTTGGCCAAAGAACGCCACCAGTCTTTTGGTAAAAATGAGATGTGGTACATCATGCAGGCCGATGCTGAGGCTCAACTCATTGTGGGTTTTTCCCGCGATGTTAAAAAAGCGGAATACCAAGCACATTTGGCTTCTGACAGTTTGGAAGACATCCTGCAATACGAGCCTGTACAGTCGGGAGATACGTTTTATATACGCACCGGCACCGTGCATGCGATCGGGGCGGGCATATTGCTGGCTGAAATCCAACAGACTTCCGACGTGACCTACCGCATCTATGACTGGAACCGAAAAGACAAAAACGGAAACACCCGCGAACTGCATACCGATTTGGCACTCGATGCCATTGATTACACCCGACGAAATGACCACAAAGCGGTTTATGACCAACAAGCCAACCAAGCCAATCCCATGGTGGATTCGCCCTATTTTACCACCGAATTTTTGCCAGTGCGGGGTCATATGGCAGTCGATGCTTTGGACAAAGACTCTTTTGTTATCTTGATGGGCGTGCGTGGCGTGGTGGATTTAAATGTTGAAGGAACAAGTTATACACTGTCTATGGGGCAAACGGTGCTGATTCCGGCAACATTGGCTATCTTTGAGCTAACAGCCGCCGACGCCGATGTGTTGATGGTGTATATAAAGTAAAGATTATGGCAAGCATACGCGACCTAAAAAAAGACCTAAACTATGTGTTGGGCGAAGTGATTCAACAAGCTTTGGACTGGGAGAAGGCACAGCCTGATGCCGACCACAATGCCAGCCAAAAAATCATTGATGACGCAGTGGATTTGTTTGACGCATTGACCGCCAGAATCTATCAAAACAAAGGGCAAAACCCCCAAGCGCACTACAAACAAATCGCCAACGACCTGCTAGAAAAAGGCAATGTGTTGTTGGAGCGGGTTACTGCGCTTTAATTTCCTCCACATACGCTGTAAGCAACGTCCCATATTTTGTCGAAGCGACTTCGGGAGTCATAGACTTGGCAATCGTATCGAGTAGGGCGGGTTGTATGTCGTTGAGTTCTGTCAGGGCCAAGTAAGGCGCCAGCACACTTTGACTGTTGTTGACTGCAAAATTAACGGTAAACAAGATTCTTCGTTTGGCCAAGCGTTCGGACTGTTGTTCCAAAAGCGATAAGCTGTCAGCATTGTTGCTTTGTTGGGCACGGAAATATTGGGCAATCAAATCGAGTTCTTCTTCGTTGAATCGCTTGGCGATCCGCAGATAAGAGTCGTGCAAATCGTGGGTATTGGAACCGGTAACCACCGCATCGGTAGCAAACCTTTCCAGACTGGTGTTGATTGTAACAGTGCCATAGTCGCCAAAAAACGGGATGCGGTTGTCTTCTGGATTGCCACCCTTTTTGTCGAGCACCAAATAAAACAACTCGGGGTGGTCTAGGTTGGCAGCCAAAGACACTGTTTCCTCTCGGCTTACTTGCACCGAATCGACAGCCATCAATACAGAGTCTTGGACTTTTTCAAGATAAAGGGTTCCCTTTTTGAGCGCTGCGACTGAGACACTTACTGTCATATCGGGTTCTGGTGATGTACAAGCAGTCATCACTATCAGACTCAAAGCAACAAATGTCAATTTTTTCATCTCTACAAAGATGCAGTTTTTAGGTCGAATCCAAAACTTTTCTAAAGGTCAAATTGATGCGTGGACCGACCTGTTTTTTGGTTTTTGGAATTTGGTGTAACCAGTGGTGCTGGGTGGTGCCTGACATGATTAGCAAACTGCCATTTTCTAGTAGTAATTGGTGTTTGAGGTTTTTGTCATGGCGGTGTTTGAGGTGAAACTTGCGCGGAGCACCCAAACTCAAAGAGGCAATTACCGGATTTTGACCCAACTCTTTTTCGTTGTCTGCATGCCAACCGTTGCTGTCATTTCCGTCTCTGTACAAATTGAGTAGCACAATGTTAAAATCAGCCGTATCTACTTGGGCAATGCGCTTCAACAAATCGACCATCTCTGGGATCATGGGCTTGGGATGCATTCGGATGTTGGAATAGCCATAGCTTTGACGGGTGGTGCCGTGTAGTGAGGTCAGTCGGGGTTGCATATAGGTCTTTCCAAACACTTTGATGGGGTCGTGTTGCCAAGGTACCTTTTGAAGAAACACCTCATAGAGATCTCGAGCCCATTCGGGTTCCAAAAAATGTGGGTACAGCCGTAAGTCCGCATCGGGCAGTTTGGGGGCTACACAATTGTATGGGTTGGTAACGCTCATTTCTTTTTGTAACGGTTGTCGGCATAGTGTCGGTAAACGGTGTTTACAAACCCTAAGATCAATCCCACACCCACCAAAATATAAACCATTGTAAAAATCTTTCCCGGCACTGTCTGGGGCGACAAATCGCCATAGCCAATGGTGGTCAGGGTGATGATGCTAAAGTATATGCTATCGAGCCACGACCAGCCTTCAACATAGTGATACACTACGGTACCTATTGCCAGTACCGTATTGGTCGTAACCAAAAGCCCGCGGTATTCCTTGTCTTTTAAGAAAGAAGAAATGGTTTTAAATAGTCCCATTACAACAATTTTCCTAAAGATAGGGCTATTGTAAAGCATTCCCAAACAAAGACGTTTTGTTGGCAGAAAGAGTTTCTCTATTGGATTTTAGCCAATATATGCGCCAGTTTTTGGGGTGCAGAAAAGTTGGGTGTATGGCTTGTGCCCAACACAAAAACCTTACGCACCTTTCCATTGTGCATACTGCGTTGCACTTCGATGGGAATGGCTTTGTCTTCGGTACATTCTATATAGTATTTGGGTGCCTTTCCAAACACTTCATCACTGACTTGGAGTTTGTAACCCAAGGGTGCTGCGGGTTCGGGAACTATATGCGCGGCTGCTTGCTCAAACTGTGCCAACGGTACGTCGTGCGCAAAGGCTTGGTGTAGGGCCTCTTCTTTAACAAAGGCACGGGTTTGTTCTTCAGACAAATAAAAATTTTCTACAGCCTTGGACCCCTGTACCCCCTGAACAGCATCAAAGAAAGACACGCCAGCAGGCACCAAAAAGGCGGTCAGATAGACCAAACTGCTGATTTTTTCCGGCCTGAGTTCTGCCACGCGGCTAATGGTAATACCGTTAAAACTATGACCAACCAAAATGACTGGCTCTTGTTGTTGATCCAAGATGTTGACCAGGGTACTCACATAGTCGTCCATAGTGATGTTTTCAGCAGGGGTGGGGTCGTCGCCATGACCGGGTAGGTCGGGTGTGATGACGGTGTGACCGAGGTGGGTAAGGGACAAGGCTACTTGTTCCCACTGCCAGGCGCCCAGCCAAGCAGAATGTACCAATACATAGGTTGTTTTCATGGGGATTTCAGATTTTGGGGTTAATAAACTAGAGGAGGAAAAGAGAATGGCCAATAGTAGTAGAGGAATTTTTTTCACGTGATAAGATTTAAGGTTCCTCAAATGTACAAAAAATAAAAAAGCCATCCGTGTGAGGATGGCTTTTTTAACAACTTATGTGAAGCTACTTAATCAGCTCATAACTTCTATTGATAAAGCTCGTCAGCGCCTCCCCTTTAAGCAGGTTCTGTGCCAATCGGGCCAAATCGAGTGACTGCTTTATCAGTCGCTCTTGCTTCTTTTGGGTTTTGGTATGAAGAATTTGCCCAATCAACTCGTGGTTGACATTGACAACCAAATTGTACATTTCTGGAAATCCACCCCCAAACATACCCCCACCGCCTCCGGTTTGTTGCATCTCTTTCATACGACGCATAAACTCGGGTTGGGTAATAAGCAAAGGTGGCGCATCACTGGCCATAGGCTCGAGTTGAACCGTGTAAGAAGCTTTGTCTACATGGCTTTCGATCAGTTCTTTGAGTTTGCCTTGCTCTTCCTCATTTAGTTTGGCTGCAGTGTTCTCCTCCTTGGCAATCAGCTTGTCAATATGATCTGCATCTACACGGGCGAAACTCACTTTTTCATGCGTCGTTTCCAGTTTTTGGATCAAGTGTCCAACAATCGGAGAGTCCAATAGCAATACCGTGTAGCCTTTGGCTTTTGCAGTTTCTATATAAGCGTGTTGGGCTTCTACATCAGAAGCATACAGCAACACCAGCTTGTCGTCCTTGTCCGTTTGCAAGTCTTTGGTCTGTTCTTTGAGTTCGTCAAAGGTCAAATAGGTTCCCTCTGTGGTGGGGAACAAATTAAAGTTTTGCGCTTTTTCAAAGAACTTGTCCTCAGACAACATGCCGTATTCGATCACCACTTTGATGTCGTTCCACTTTTGCTCGAAAGCTGCACGGTCTTTTTTAAAGAGTGAATTGAGTTTGTCAGCAACTTTTCGGGTGATATAATTGCTGATTTTCTTAACGGCTCCATCGGCTTGCAGGTAACTGCGTGACACGTTTAGCGGAATATCTGGTGAGTCTATCACCCCACGGAGCAAGGTCAAAAATTCAGGCACGATACCTTCCACATTGTCTGTGACAAACACCTGATTTTGATAGAGTTGAATGCGGTCTTTCTGTATGTTGAGGTCTTGTGAGATCTTTGGGAAATACAAGATACCTGTCAGATGAAAGGGGTAGTCAACATTGAGGTGAATATTGAAAAGTGGCTCTTCGAATTGCATGGGGTACAACTCCCGATAAAAACTCTTGTAGTCCGCATCTTCTAGCTCGGTAGGTTTTTTAATCCATGCAGGTTGTGGGTTGTTGATGATGTCGTCCACAGTTTCCTTGACTTCCTTGGCATCCTCCCCTTCGCCCTCGGTACGAGTTACCTCTTTGGTTCCCATTTTGATGGGAATGGGCATAAATTTGTTGTACTTTTCTAGTAGCGAACGCACACGTGAGGAATCCAAAAACTCCTTGGAATCTTTGTCTATATGCAAAATGATTTCGGTGCCTCGGTCTGTTTTGTCATGGGGTTCGAGTGTGTATTCCGGAGATCCGTCGCAACTCCAGTGTGCCGCAGCTGCGTTTTTGTAGGACTTGGTAATGATTTCTACTTTTTTGGCAACCATAAAAGCCGAATAGAACCCTAAACCGAAGTGCCCGATGATGCCACTGTCTTTGGCGCTGTCTTTGTATTGTTCCAAAAACTCTTCAGCTCCTGAGAATGCCACTTCGTTGATATATTTGTTTACCTCGTCGGCTGTCATTCCAATCCCTTGGTCGATGATGTGGAGTTTTTTTCCTTTTTCATCGATTTTGATCTCTATTTGTGGGTTTCCGTATGCTACTTTGGCTTCCCCGATTTGTGTGAGGTGTTTGAGTTTTAGGGTAGCATCGGTAGCGTTAGAAATTAATTCTCTGAGAAATATCTCGTGGTCGCTGTATAAAAACTTCTTGATTAACGGAAAAATATTTTCTACCGCTACATTGATTTTTCCAGTTTGGCTCATTACTTAAAATTTTCCCCTACCTAATCAAAAAAAATACCAATTTGAACTGCCTGACAAGATGACATTTTATTTTGTTTAATACTTTTTGCGTTTTATTAAACAATTTTTTATATATTTGTATTGCAATAGTGCTTAAAGCATTATTAAAAATCGGGAAGAATTGCTATGAAACCTGAGCTTTAAACACTATTCGATTACAAATTCTTGGTTTGTTTGTTTTTTTGGTTAAGTTGTTTAAGGTGTACCATCCAGGTGCACCTTTTACTTTTCAACGAATTTTTCTCTATTTTTAAGCAAATTTGAATCATGTATACAGCGCGTATTACCGGACTGGGAAAGTTTTTACCTGACAATGTTGTCACCAATGATAAACTTTCCAAACTTATGGATACCACCCATGACTGGATTGTAGAACGAACTGGTATCCATGAACGAAGGTTTGTACTCAAAGATTCTGAGGAAGGCACTGCCACCATGGGGGTCAAAGCGGCCGAACAAGCCATTGCGCGCGCTGGAATTTCAAAAGATGATATAGATCTAATAGTATTTGCGACTCTGAGCCCTGACTATTATTTTCCTGGTTCGGGTGTGTTGCTCCAAGACTTGATGGGCATCGGTACTTGTCCGGCTTTGGACGTGCGCAACCAATGTTCAGGTTTTGTGTACGGTCTTTCCGTTGCAGACCAGTTCATCAAGACCGGCATGTACGAAAACGTACTTGTCGTAGGTTCTGAATACCACTCAGGCGGTTTGGACTTGACCACGCGTGGTCGTACGGTCTCTGTCATATTTGGTGATGGAGCGGGTGCTGCGGTTGTCAGCCGAAGCAATGACGCTGAGCATGGCATATTATCCACACATTTACACTCCGAAGGCAAGCATGCCAAGGAGTTGTCTATCATTGGGCCTAATACCAAAAAATGGATTCATGATGTTTTTGAGGATTACGACCCCAACGACATGGACTACCATCCTTATATGAACGGCCAATTGGTATTTAAAAATGCAGTGGTACGTTTTTCTGAGGTCATCCATGAGGCACTCAAAGCCAACGGATTAGAGTCAACTGACATTGACATGCTTGTACCTCACCAAGCCAATTTGCGCATTGCGCAGTTTGTCCAAAAGAAATTTGGCCTCAGCGATGACCAAGTCTACAACAACATCATGCGTTATGGGAACACTACAGCAGCCTCCATCCCAATTGCACTCTGTGAGGCCTGGGAAGAAGGCAAAATTAAGGAAGGAGACCACGTGATGTTGGCTGCTTTTGGAAGTGGATTCACTTGGGGCAGTGCACTGATGAAGTGGTAAGCTACCTACGACGTATAAGCCATAAACCTACCATTCCTAGAAATCCGTTGAGGGCAAGAACGAAAAACCCAAAATCAAAACCATAGGTGGTATGGGTCCATTGACTTATAAAATAACCGAACACCGGGGTTATTACTGCTACCCAAGGCACCCATTTGTCTTTGAGTTGCATCTTTGAGCCGATGCCCAACGTATAAAGCGCGAGTAAAGGTCCGTAAGTGTAGCCCGCAAATACAAACAACTTAGCGATGACACTCTCATCGGCAATCAGATAGTTAAAGCCCAAGATGACAGCGATAAGCACCCCAGACACCAATAGGTGCACACGTTTTCGTGTTTGTTCTTGTTGGGCTTTTGGTAGCTTTTTTTCTATTTCTAACAAATCGATACTCACACTGGTGGTTAAGGAGGTCAAGGCACTGTCGGCACTGCTATAGGCAGCGGCAATAAGCCCCAACAAAAAGACCAGAGCCAAGGTGATCCCAAAACCACCTTGAGTAGCGACGATGGGAAACAGTTGGTCTTTGTGGGCATCTATGCCGTTGGTAAATGCATAGGCAGTCAGCAACGCGCCCAAACACAAAAACACAAAGTTGACAAGGGTCAACACGATCGTAAACCAAAACATATTTTTTTGGGCATCTTTCAGGCTTCGGCAACTCAAGTTTTTCTGCATCATGTCTTGGTCCAAGCCGGTCATAACCACGGCGATAAGGGTTCCGGCAAAGAATTGTTTCCAAAAATAATAGGGGCTTTTATAGTCATCAAAGAAAAAGATTTGGGTGGTTTGTTGTTCGCGAAGCCACAAGCCGATGTTTTCAATTTCCAAACTTGCACTCACATAGTATAGCCCCAAGCAAAGTGCCAAAAGCATAAAACCCGTTTGAAGAACATCTGTCCATACGATGGTATTGATACCCGACCGATGGGTGTAGAGCCAAATAAAACACACGGTTACTATTACTGTAAACCAAAAAGGCACACCCATTTGATCAAAAATCACCCATTGCAATACGCTAGCCACCAAATACAAACGAAAGCTCGCACCCACAATACGAGACAGTATGAAGAAAGAAGCCCCTGTTTTGTAAGTGTAATGCCCAAACCTAGTGGACAAATATGTATAGATGGAGGTAAGGTTGTAGTGATAATATATAGGCAATAACACCCGACCTATGACGAGATAGCCCAAAATATAGCCCAATACCATTTGGAAATAGCTAAACTGTGAAGCCTCTACCCAGCCCGGTACTGAGATAAACGTGACCCCCGACAAGGAAGCCCCAATCATGCCAAAAGCTACCAAATACCACGGAGCCGATTTGTTAGCATTGAAGAAGGCACTGTTGTTTTGTGCGCCTTTGGTAAAACGTGCCACAAGCATCAACACAGCAAAGTATGCCAGTACAATCGCAATAAGAAGGGATCCGCTTATCATAATCTCTTGCCAAAGATATTATTATACTACATAGTGCCAAATCGTTACTTTTGCCACAATGGAATACGCTTCTAAATTGGTGGAACAAGCAGTCGAGGAAATTGCGCATCTCCCGGGAATCGGAAAACGAACTGCCATGCGCTTGGTATTGTTTTTGTTGCGCCAGCCCGAAACCACCAGTTTGGATTTGGCAGATGCCATTTCCAAACTAAGAACCCAGATTCAGTATTGCACTTCATGTTTTAACATTTCTGATCAACCCATTTGTTCCATTTGCGCCAACCCCAAACGCCATAAAGACATTGTCTGTGTGGTAGAGGATGTGCGCGATGTGATGGCGATAGAGAGCACAGGTCAGTTCAATGGCTTGTACCATGTGTTGGGTGGAAAAATATCTCCATTGGACGGTATTGGCCCACAAGAATTGGAAATCAACAGCTTGGTTGAAAAGGTAAAATCGGGTGCAATAAACGAGTTGATTTTGGCGTTAAGCAGTACAATGGAAGGCGATACCACCAACTACTATATCTACAAACAAGTAAGCCCCTACGACGTTTCAGTAACTACCATAGCAAGAGGCGTGGCTGTGGGGGATGAATTGGAATACGCCGATGAAGTTTCGCTTGGGCGAAGCATTGTAAAACGCATTCCGTTCGATGGCACAATCTAGCAACCCTTCAGTAGAACTTTCCGTTGTAATTCTCAATTACAACGTGAAACACTTTTTAAACCTTTGTTTGGAGAGTGTCGTTGAGGCAACCCAAAACATAAAAACAGAAATCATTGTGGTGGACAATGACTCTCGTGATGGAAGTGTGGCTATGGTTGCCCAAAAGTTCCCACAAGTGCGTTGTATAGCCAATAAGGAAAACTTTGGTTTTTCGAAGGGCAACAACATGGGGGTAAAGCATGCGCAAGGTAAATACATATGCATTCTAAACCCTGACACAGTGGTTTCCGAGAGCACATTCGAATCCTTGTTGGATTTCTGCAAACAAAATGACAATGTGGGTGTTGTAGGGCCCAAGTTGGTTGATGGTTCCGGGTTGTTTTTGAAAGAGTGCAAAAGAGGCAAGCCCACCCCATGGAATGCTTTTACCAAAATTACGGGTTTGTATAAGCTGTCATCAAGATGGTTTGGCGCGTATTACAACATGAAGTTGGATCAAGACAGCACAGGAAAAACTGCGGCGGTGGTAGGTGCTTTTATGCTGCTAAAAAAATCCATTTATATCAAAATAGGCGGGTTTGACGAAAGTTTTTTCATGTATTTTGAAGACGATGATTTTTGTTACCGCATAGCCAGTTTGGGTTACCAAAATTATTATGTGCCCACGACAACGTGCATTCATTTTAAAGGGGAAAGCACCCTTAGAGACAAGCAGTTTCAAATGCGTTTTCAGGCAGGGATCAACCAATTCTATCAAAAACATTTTCCAAACACTCCATTTTTCAGATTGTGGTTGCGGCTAAGCTCCACCATATTTTCGTTGATAAAACGTTTTGCAAAGCCTCCCAAACCTTTTACTGAAGAAGATAGGAAGAGAAGTATCTTAATAAGCAGAGATACCAAGCTGCAAGGTGCGCTGCAAGCGCAAACCGCAAATTCCACTACCCTTTGTCCGGGTTTGTTGCATGTGTTACAACTAAAAAACCCTCCTTCCAAAATCTTTTTTGACACTGGGGCCCTTCGCTACGATGAGATCATCAACTTTATGGAAACACACAACAAAACCTTCGATTATACTTTTCTGACCAAAGACCATAGTGTGGGTGTTGGCAGCGCAAGTCCTCTTTCGCGTGGCCATGCCTTGGAGTTGGATTATAAAGCTGAAACGGCGGTCACGCACTTGGTTTAAATTCGTAATTTTGCAGCATGGCGCAATACAAATTATGCTTACCTGCTATGGGTGAAAGTGTCAACGAAGCTACCGTGACACAATGGCTCAAAAACGAGGGAGACCCCATTTCCGCTGATGAGGCCGTGGTCGAAGTGGCTACGGACAAGGTTGACACCGAAGTTCCCAGTGAGATTTCAGGAGTCCTTGTCAAAAAATTGGTCCAAGAAAACGAAGTGGTGGCTGTTGGAAGCCCCATGGCGATCATCGAAACGGATGAGGATATTGACCAAGAAGACACGGATATTGTGCATGAATCACCAATCGCTGAGGAGGAAGCACTCGCGACTGAGGAAGCTACTGCCCTAATGTCTCAGGCCACAGAGGTGGTTTCTGAACCCCAAACGCCAACCCATAAAGGGGAGACTTATTATTCTCCCTTGGTCAAAAGCATTGCCAAGGAAGAAGGTATTAGCGATGCCGAACTTTCGGGGATTGCTGGAACCGGCAAGTCGGGTAGGGTCACCAAAAAAGACATCCTGGCCTACATAGAAAACCGCAGTGCCTCCAAACCGGCGGCAACACCTTCAGCTTCTACACCCGTTTTTTTTTCTGGCCCCACTCAAATTACAGAGATGAATCGTATGGAACAGCTTATAGCAGACCATATGCACAAAAGCCTTCAGACAGCCGCCCATGTCCAATCCTTTATTGAAGTAGATGTAACAGCCTTGTGGGATTGGCGCGAGCGTGTCAAGAAGGCTTTTCTGCAACGTCAATCTGAAAAATTGACTTTCACGCCGATTTTTATGATGCTTACAGCCCAGGCATTGCGTGATTTTCCTTTACTGAATTCATCTGTGGAAGGAAATAAAATCATCCAAAAGAAAAACATCAACTTGGGTATGGCTACGGCATTGCCCGATGGGAACCTAATTGTGCCGGTCATCAAAGATGCAGACCAGTTGAGTCTGATTGGTTTTGCTAAAAAAGTAAATGACCTAGCTACCAGGGCGCGAAAAGGCAGTCTACTCCCCGATGATGTTCAAGACGGTACTTACACGGTTACCAACATCGGTATGTTTGACAGTTTGATGGGCACGCCCATTATCAACCAACCCCAAGTGGGAATCTTGGCTTTGGGGGCTATTAGAAAAGTTCCTGCTGTTGTAGAGACTGAACAAGGCGATTTTATCAGTATTCGAAGAAAAATGATCCTATCTCACAGCTATGACCACCGAATCATCAACGGTGCTATGGGCGGGTTATTTATCAAAAAGATGAAAGAACTCATCGAAAACTGGGACACCCATCAAACCATCTGATTATGGAACTCAATCTCAAACGCCCCATTTGTTTTTTTGACTTAGAGACCACAGGGGTTCAAATCGCAAAAGATAGAATTGTCGAGATTTCCATTTTAAAAGTCTTTCCCGATCACACCAAAAAATCACAGACTTGGCTGGTCAACCCCGAAAGACCCATTCCGCCAGAGACTACGGCTGTGCATGGGATCAGCGACGAAATGGTAGCCAACGCGCCCACTTTTAAAGAATTGGCCAAAGAAATTTACAGTTGGGTGCAAGGAGCCGATTTGGCAGGCTATAATTCTGACCGTTTTGACATTCCACTTCTGGCGGAAGAAATGTTGCGTGCCGGTGTGGATGTAGATTTTAAAAAACAGCTCACAGTTGATGTGCAAACCATTTTTCACAAAATGGAACAACGCACCCTCTCTGCAGCTTATAAGTTTTACTGCGGAAAAGAACTCGAGAATGCCCACAGTGCCACCGCCGATACCCAAGCCACCTACGAGGTGTTAAAGGCCCAGATTGTGCACTATGGTGATTTGGAAAACGATGTAGAAAAGCTCAGTGCTTTTACCACTCGGCACACTAGTCTTGATTTTGCAGGTTATATCCGAGTAAACAAAGACAATGAACCCTGTTTTGGTTTTGGCAAGCACAAAGGCAAAACAGTTGCTGCGGTATTAGAGCAAGAGCCCGGATATTTTGGTTGGTTGTTAGAAGCAGACTTTCCGCTTTATACCAAAAAAGTGTTGACTGCCTTGCGATTGGAAAAATTTAACAACGGATAGGGATGAAGCTGATTTGTGTAGGCCGTAATTACAGTGATCATATCCAAGAGCTCAACAACGCACGCCCCGACGCACCTGTTATTTTTATGAAGCCTGACTCCGCTTTGGCACAAACAGGACAGCCCTTTTTTATTCCTGATTTCTCGAATGACATCCATTACGAAGTTGAAATCTTAGTACGTATCAACCGCATTGGAAAGCATATACAAACCCAATTTGCTCATAAATATTATGACGAGATAGGGCTGGGCTTGGATTTTACGGCCAGAGATTTGCAATTAGAGCTTAAAAGCAAGGGTTTGCCGTGGGAAAAAGCCAAGGGTTTTGATGGTTCGGCACGTATAGGAAAATGGTTTTCTAAGAAAGAATTTGACAACATCAACGACATCCGTTTCAGCCTGAAAAAAAATGATGAAGTCGTTCAACAAGGCACAACCGCCCAGATGATATGGTCTATTAACGAACTGATAAGCCATATTTCTGAATTCTTTACCCTAAAAATCGGAGATGTGATTTTTACTGGGACTCCGGCAGGTGTGGGGCCTGTTAAAACCGGAGACCGTTTGGAGGGCTATGTGGAAGGACAATCAGCCTTGGCTGTGAATATCAAATAATGCAGGCAGAAATCATTACCATAGGAGACGAAATTCTAATCGGTCAGGTAATCGACTCTAACTCGGCTTACATAGCCAAAAAACTTAACAGTATAGGGATAGAAATTGCCCAAATCCGATCCATTTCCGACAAAGAGGACTCCATTTTGGAGGCATTGGGGTCTGCCCAAGACCGGGTACCTCTGGTCATTATGACAGGGGGTTTGGGCCCAACCAAAGACGATATCACAAAGCATTGTTTTCGCACCTATTTTGAGGATGAATTGGTGCACAACCCAAAAGTTTTGACCCACATCGAGAACCTGTTCGCCCAATATGTCAAAGTGCCTATCAACGATCTGAATCGAACACAGGCCATGTTGCCGTCAAAGGCGCAGTTGCTTGACAATCCCTACGGTACTGCTGTGGGGATGTGGATGAAAAAAGGGCAAACGGTTTTTGTATCCATGCCCGGAGTGCCTTACGAGATGAAACATATGATGGCGCAACAATTGTTGCCCAAACTCAAACAGCATTTTGACCGTCCTGCCATTGTTCACAAAACCATGCTGACCTACGGCTGGGGCGAAAGTCGCATTGCCGAAGTTATTTCGGACTGGGAAACGGCGCTTCCTGACCACATTAAACTGGCTTATTTACCCAATTTGGGTAGGGTGCGTTTACGTCTTACAGCCAAGGGTAGTGATGAAAAAGCCTTAATCAAAGAGGTCGATCAATTGTTTGAAGATTTGTATCCGCTCATAGGAGAAATCATTACGGGATTCGAGTCAGACCACCCGATTGAGGCTCAGATTGGAAAGTTACTCAGCCAACAAAACAAAAGCATAGCCACTGCAGAAAGTTGCACGGGTGGTCGCATTGCGGCTGCTCTCACCTCTGTGCCAGGTGCTTCTGCTTATTTTGTAGGGGGTGTGGTGCCTTATAAAACGGAACTAAAAACCAATATTCTAAAAGTGTCACCTTCTTTAATTGACACCCATTCTGTGGTAAGTGCAGAGTTAGCTTTGGCAATGGCCGAGGGGGTTCGTCAGCAGTTTTCAAGTGATTACGGCTTAGCCACAACCGGCAACGCAGGGCCAGAAAAAGGAGACTCCGACGCGGATGTGGGTACGGTCTATGTGGCTTTGGTAGGGCCCGGTGTTCAACAGGTGGAGCACTTTAATTTTGGCAAACACAGAGAGAAAACCACCCAAAAAGCGGTGAATAAGGCTTTGGAAATGACCCTAAAACTTCTTGAAAGCAAGGCAAAAAAACATTTGCCAATCCATTAAAATTATTGTTTATTTGCACTCCGTTTACAAAAATCAATTTTTGAGATGTCAAAAGTTTGTCAAATAACAGGTAAAAAAGCATTGGTTGGAAACAACGTTTCCCACGCAATGAATAAGACCAAAAGAAGATTTGGGGTCAACCTGATCAAAAAGCGTTTTTACTTGGCCGATGAAGATCGTTGGATTACTCTGAAACTTTCTACTTCTGCCCTTAAAACCATCAATAAAAAAGGAATTGTAGCTGTGCTGAAAGAAGCCAAAGCGCAAGGTGCCCTCTAAACTTTAGATCATGGCTAAAAAAGGAAATCGCGTTCAAGTAATCCTCGAGTGTACAGAGCATAAAAACTCTGGTATGCCAGGTACTTCTCGTTATATTACGACCAAGAACAAAAAAAATACACCAGATCGTATTGAACTTAAGAAGTTCAACCCGATTTTGAAAAAAATGACCGTTCACAAAGAAATTAAGTAACAATGGCAAAGAAAACCGTAGCAACCCTGCAAACATCATCCAAAAGGATGACCAAAGCCATCAAAATGGTAAAAAACCAAAAAACTGGTGGTTATAATTTTGTAGAGGCCATTATGTTGCCGGAGCAAGTCAACGAATGGTTGTCAAAAAACTAATAGCATATTAGCTAGCGATAAAAGCCACTTTTAGTGGCTTTTTTTATTTCATACATTTACAAAAACATCATCATGGGGCTGTTGCAATCTTTTTTCTCGAAGAAAAAACTCAATGAAGGACTCGAACCTACCAAGACCTCTTTGCTCGACAAAATCAGCAAAGCGGTTGTCGGAAGAAGCACGGTCGATGCTTCGGTGCTGGATGACTTGGAAGAGGTGCTTATCAGTGCAGACATAGGTGTGGATACAACCCTAAAAATCATAGAAAGACTTGAGGAGCGCGTGGCCAAAGACAAGTATTTGGGTACGCAAGAATTGCACAAAATGTTGCACGAAGAAATGGCAGCCCTTTTTCAGACTTCAACGGATGAGGAGTCCACAAGCGCAGGCCCTCATGTGACTTTGGTAGTTGGAGTCAATGGCGTGGGCAAAACCACTACCATTGGCAAGCTGGCTCATTTGTACAAAGCCGCTGGAAAATCGGTTTTGTTGGGAGCGGCTGATACCTATCGAGCCGCGGCAGTAGACCAGTTGCAATTATGGTCTGAGCGTGTAGGCGTTCCCATTGTAAAACAAGCTATGGGCAGTGACCCGGCAGCAGTGGCACACGATACCGTTCAGTCGGCTGTGGCCCAACAAGTTGACCGTGTTCTGATCGATACAGCAGGTCGGTTGCACAACAAGGTGAACTTGATGAACGAATTGTCTAAAATCAAACGCGTGATTCAGAAAGTACTCCCAGATGCTCCACACGAAATCTTGTTGGTGTTGGATGGTTCCACAGGTCAGAATGCCTTTGAGCAAGCCCGACAGTTTGCCCAAGCTACTGAAATCAGCGCTTTGGCCATCACCAAGCTCGACGGAACTGCCAAAGGAGGTGTGGTGTTGGGAATATCCGACCAAATGCAAATTCCTGTGAGGTACATAGGCGTAGGTGAAGCGATGGAAGACCTGCAGGAGTTTAACGCCCAAGAATTTGTAGATTCACTGTTTTAAAACCTGTCCCATGATAAATATTTCAACCTTATTATTCACCCTGCTGTTTGTAAGTGCTTGCACAACAAACACGCCTGTCAAACATTGGGAACCCTATGATGAAACCGCCGAAATAGAAGCCAATCAAACCCATGAAAACCCTCGTATGAGGTACAAACTCATTCAATCCAAATTGTTGGACAAGAATGAACTGTGGGCGCCTTTTGAAAAAGCTTTGAAACGTTTTGGCGAGGAGGGTTATTTAAAATTAAAGCCCTTGGTGTTGGAGCAAGACATACCCAGTCTTCAACAGCACATTGCTTCAGGGGCGCTGACCTATGAAAAACTAACGCTTTTTTATCTGTACCGCATTCGAAAATTTGAGAGTGATCCCAATACAACCCTACATGCTGTCCTAGCGCTTAATCCCAACATCATACAAGAGGCCAAGCAAAAAGACCGTGAAAAACAAGATGACAACCACCCCATATTTGGGATGCCTATATTGCTAAAAGACAACATTAATACAAGTGATATGCCCACAACTGCCGGTGCGGCTTTGTTGCAACATCACATTCCAGAAAACAATGCCTTTGTTGTTGACCAACTCAAAGCCAAAGGTGCTTTGATTTTAGGAAAAGTAAACCTGAGCGAATGGGCCTATTACTTTTGTGCCGGTTGTCCTTTGGGGTACAGCGCCGTCGGAGGGCAGACCCTGAATCCTTACGGCAGAAAAATCTTTGAAACCGGCGGTTCGAGTTCGGGCAGTGGGGTGGCTGTGGCTGCCAACTATGCTGTGGCTGCTGTGGGTTCAGAGACTTCAGGTTCGATTCTTTCCCCATCGAGTAAAAATGCTGTGGTGGGCCTAAAACCCACCATCGGTTTGGTGAGTCGTACAGGCATTGTCCCCATTTCAGGAACTCTTGACACCTCGGGCCCTATGACCAAAAACGTGGTTGACAACGCTATTTTATTAGAGGCGATGACAGGAAAAAACCTGTCAGACCCAGTTACAACAAATGCACCCGTATCAAACCCTAGTTATTCCCAAGCAAGTCAAAATACTCGTTTTCAGGGGGTTCGTTTGGGAGCCATCAAATCTTTTGTGGCTACGGATTCGTTGTACGGAGAAGCTGTGAAAACGCTACGTGAAAGTGGCGCAGAGGTTATTGAATACGATCCGCCCAGCATCTCATTTAATGGATTCTTATCCTTGTTGAATGGAGATATGAAACACGACCTACCAGTTTATTTTGATACATATGCTGGCGAGGACTACATAGGCTATGACGTACAGTCCGTGATGGATTACAACCAGCAAGACAGCCTTTTGCGTATGCCTTACGGACAAGCCCGATTGGAGGGCGTCGTGGCAGACACCATCACTAAAAAAGGATTGAAAACCCTCATCGAACAACTCAACCAATCGGCATCTTCCTTTTACAAAGACCCCATGGAGGCCTATCAATTGGACGCCATATTGTCTATAAACAATTATTATGCTGCTTATGCCGCAGCAGCATTCTATCCTTGCCTAACGGTGCCTATGGGATATTCTGAATCCGGTGAACCGGCCAATCTGACTTTTGTTGCGCCTTGCTTTCAAGAAGAAAGACTCTATGAGTTGGCAGCGGCCTATGAATCGATTACCAAACACAGAAAACTTCCGAAAGGGTACGAATAATACCATATGCGAACCAGATCTCTAAAAAAGAATAAAATCAACGTAGTCACTTTGGGTTGTTCCAAGAACGTCTATGATTCCGAGGTCCTGATGGGGCAACTCAAAGCCAATAACAAAACTGTGGCGCACGAGGAGGAAGGCAATATTGTTGTGATCAACACCTGCGGCTTTATCGATAACGCCAAAGAAGAATCCATAAACACCATATTGACCTATGCCCAAAAAAAAGAAGAGGGTTTGGTCGATAAGGTTTTTGTCACAGGCTGTTTGAGTGAGCGTTACAAACCCGATCTAGAGGCCGAAATACCCAATGTGGATCAGTATTTCGGGACCACAGACCTTCCGCTGCTCCTTAAAGCTTTGGGCGCTGATTACAAACACGAACTCATTGGGGAGCGATTGACCACCACACCCAAACATTATGCGTACCTAAAAATTTCAGAGGGCTGTGACCGCCCTTGTTCTTTTTGTGCCATCCCTTTGATGCGGGGCAAACACCGCTCAAAACCTATTGAAGAATTGGTTGTAGAGGCTCAAAAACTTGCCAAAGAGGGTGTCCGAGAACTGATTTTAATTGCCCAAGACCTCACTTACTACGGACTTGATTTGTACAAAGACCGAAAGTTGGCCGATTTGCTGCGGGCTTTGGTAGCCGTGGAGGGCATCGAATGGATACGTCTGCACTATGCTTTTCCTACGGGATTTCCAGAAGATGTGTTGGAAGTCATCCGAGAGGAACCCAAAATATGCAATTACATAGATATTCCTTTGCAGCATATTTCTGATCGTGTGCTCAAGTCCATGCGTCGAGGAACGAACTATGAAAAAACCAATGCTTTGCTAAAAAAGTTTCGCGAGCAAGTGCCTCAAATGGCCATACGAACGACTTTGATTGTGGGCTATCCGGGAGAGACGGAAGCAGATTTCATGCTTTTAAAAAACTGGGTTCGTGATATGCGTTTTGACAGATTGGGTTGCTTTGCTTATAGTCATGAAGAAAACACCCATGCCTATAAACTTGAAGATGACGTGCCCCCAGAAGTCAAACAGCAAAGAGCCAATGAAATCATGGAGTTGCAATCCCAAATTTCATGGGAAAAAAATCAAGAAAGAATAGGGCAGACCCTCCGGTGTTTGGTTGACCGTAAGGAAGGCGACTACTTTATCGGCCGTACAGAGTTTGACTCTCCCGACGTGGACAATGAAGTTCACATAGATGCCCGGAAATACTATGTCAAAACAGGTGATTTTGTCAACGTAAAAATTACCGGCGCCGGAGACTTTGACTTGGAAGCGGTGCCTTTTTCCAATCTTTGAGACAACTCTCAAGGGCTTCTTTTATCTTTGCAACATGCGAAAATCTTGGCTTGGTCATGAATTATTGGGGCGATTGCCTGATTTGGCATTGCGCGTGGTTCAGTCCGACCCGAATTTGCAGGGCTTTTATAGGCCTTTTGAAAAAAACCCAGATGTTTCTTTTTTGGAAGCCAAGCAAAAGGGTTTTTCAAGAGACAAAAGAGATGTTCTTGTAAAGGTCATTCGCGACCAATACAAAGACCTGAAAGACATTCCAGCCACCATAGACACATTGGCTGATGAGCGATGTTTGACGGTAACCACTGGGCACCAGCTCAATCTCTTTACGGGCCCCATCTTTTCATGGTATAAAATCATTGATATTATCAAAATCGCTCAGATGTGGAATCAAAGTGTAAAGGATTACAGCTTTGTTCCTGTTTTTTGGATGGCATCCGAGGATCATGATTTTGAAGAAATCAACCATTTTTATGTGAAGGGCCAACAAATACATTGGACTTCTGGCAGCAGGGGTGCTGTAGGTAGAATGTCTACGCAAGGTTTAGATGAAGTTCTTACAACTTGGTCTGCACATTTGGGCAACAGTCCCGAGGCGGGTCAGCTGAAAGAATGGTTTCAAGAAGCCTACCTGAAACATAAAACCCTTTCCGATGCTACGCGATGTTTGCTCCATCGCTTGTTTGGAAAACACGGCTTGATTGTATTGGATGCGGACCGTCCTTCACTCAAAAAACTATTTGCGCCTTCAATTATTAAAGAGCTAAAACATCAGACACTTTCTGAAAAAGCTCAAAAAACACATACAGCCCTGCAAAAAGCTTTGAAACAAAAGTTTAAACCCCAAGTGACTCCCAGACCCATCAATCTGTTTTATCTACACCCCCAATCCAGAAACCGAATTGATGTAAAGGGAGCTGACTATGTTGTTGTCGACTCCGATCAAAAATTTTCTGAAAAAGAAATCATCGACTTGGCCAACAACTCACCCGAATGTTTTTCGCCCAACGCACTCATGCGCCCCCTTTACCAAGAAACCACACTGCCCAACGTGGCCTATGTGGGTGGTGGCGCTGAACTCGCTTACTGGTTGCAGCTTAAAGACAGTTTTGATGCTTTTGGGCTAATCTTGCCCATGCTGAAATTACGCAGTTCGGTGCTACTTAAGACTGAAAAACAAGAAAAAAAAGCCCAACGTCTGGAGCTTACAGACCAAGACCTCTTTCTGGAGCCCAATGCGCTTATCAATTTGCGGGTACGCCAAATCAGCAATATTGATATCGATTTGAGTTCTTTAAAAAATCAGTTGGATGCGCAATTCAAGAACCTGTACGATTTGGCAAAAAAGACAGAAGCTTCTTTTTTGGGTGCTGTGGCTGCACAAGAAAAAAAACAGAAAAAAGGGATCGACAAGTTAGAGCAACGATTGCTAAAGGCCCAGCGTCGAAAGCTTGTCGATCAGATAGAAAGGGCAGTCGATTTGCAACGCGCATTGTTTCCTATGGGGCAATTGCAAGAACGATTTTCCAATTTTTCGGAATTTTATCTCACCTATGGCGATTCTTTTTTACCCATACTGATGGAGGCCATAGACCCCACAGACGAGCGCTTTCTGTCTTTGACATTATAGTGTTGACAAAAAGTGATTTTTGAATCGAGGCAAACCCCGTATAAATTGTATTTTTGTGCATGCAAAACAAAGTGCTCATCCTTGACTTTGGCTCCCAATACACCCAATTGATTGCACGTAGGGTTCGAGAGCTCAACATTTATTGTGAAATTTATCCTTACAACAACACGCCCGCCGAGGTATCGGCTTTTAAGGCTGTGATTCTTTCTGGTTCCCCCTTTTCAGTTCGTGGTGACGATGCTCCACATCCCGATTTGAGTGATATAAGAGGAAAAATTCCACTGTTGGGGGTCTGCTACGGGGCACAATATTTGGCACATTTTGGCGGTGGTGAAGTAGCACCCTCGAACATACGAGAATACGGCCGTGCGAAGCTGGCACAGGTCAATGGCCATGCGCTTTTTGACCAAATCAACAACGGTTCACAAGTGTGGATGAGTCATAGTGACACCATAAAAACCCTTCCCAAAAACGGGGTTAGACTCGCCAGTACAGCAGATGTAGAAAATGCCGCATACACCATTGAAGGCGAGGATACTTTTGCCATTCAGTTTCATCCTGAAGTATATCACTCCACGGATGGTAAAAAACTCTTAGAAAACTTTTTGGTAAACATAGCCGGCGTGCAACAAGATTGGACACCAGATTCTTTTGTTGACATGACCATAGCCGCGCTCAAAGACCAATTAAGAGATGACCATGTGGTTTTGGGCTTGTCCGGCGGGGTAGACTCTTCAGTAGCCGCCATGTTGCTCCACAGAGCCATCGGGGAGCGGCTTCACTGCATTTTTGTCAACAATGGCTTGCTTCGAAAAAACGAATTCGAAAATGTACTCCAACAATATGAGGGCATGGGCTTAAACGTTAAGGGAGTGGATGCCGGCAAACGTTTTTTAGATGCGCTTAAGGACATCTCTGATCCCGAAAAGAAAAGAAAGACCATAGGCCGTGTGTTTATCGAGGTCTTTGATGACGAAGCCAAAAACATTGAAGGCGCCAGTTGGTTGGCCCAGGGTACTATCTATCCCGACGTGATTGAATCCATTTCTGTCAATGGGCCTTCTGCCACTATTAAGTCGCACCACAATGTGGGTGGACTTCCAGATTTTATGAAACTCAAAGTCGTGGAGCCCTTAAAAATGTTGTTTAAAGACGAGGTTCGCCGTGTAGGCGCCTCCATGGGGATGGCTCAAGAATTGTTAGGACGCCATCCTTTTCCGGGTCCCGGTTTGGCCATCCGAATTTTGGGGGATATCACAGCCGAAAAAGTGGCTATGCTACAAGAAGTGGATCATATTTTTATAGAAGGTTTGCGCCGTGAGGGCTGGTACGACAAAGTCTGGCAAGCTGGTGCCATGCTGCTGCCTGTCAACAGTGTGGGTGTGATGGGCGATGAGCGCACCTATGAAAAGTGTGTGGCCCTTCGTGCGGTTGAGTCTACCGACGGTATGACCGCTGATTGGGTAAATTTGCCTTACAGTTTTTTACAAGACATTTCCAACCAAATCATCAACAAAGTAAAAGGAATAAACAGAGTAGTCTATGACATCAGCTCCAAACCTCCTGCAACCATTGAGTGGGAGTAGATTTTTGTATGGCCTATTGTTGTTGGTAGGTATACTGCTTCTGCCTCTTGAGGTTCAAGCCCAAGATCCGGATGCCTCACTCCGTACACACTTTTTCGTACACAAAGTCAGAAAGGGTGAGACTGCGTTCGGATTGAGTCAACGCTATAACATCAGTGAAGAACAACTACTTCACTACAATCCTGAGGCCGCCAATGGCTTGAAAAGAAGAACCAAACTCAAAATTCCCCGCTATCGCAAACTACCACCTAAAAAGGCAGCCGATTTTAAGTTACATACGGTTCAAAAAGGAGAGACACGCTGGCGCATTGCCTACACCTATGGCATTACACTAGAAGCCCTCCAACAACGCAACCCGGAAATGGGGGAGGTGCTTGAGATCGGACAACAATTACGCATACCGCTTACTAGCGCACAACCCAGTGGTGTTGACCCAAACTTTAATTACTACACCGTCAAACCCAAAGAGGGGTATTATCGCATTGAAAAAAAATTGGGTATTTCTCGTGACAGCCTATTGGTGCTCAACCCACAGCTTGCCGAAAAAGGTTTGCTGGCAGGAATGGTACTTAAGATTCCCAAAACCACTTCTTCAAAGTTTGATATCCAAGACAACTTGCTTGTAGAAAAAGCCAACCTTCGGGACAGCGTTCGGGTGTTGCCGGTTGTTAAGTTGGCACTGATGGCACCTTTCCGATTACCGACCATCTCCTTAGACTCGTTGGAACAAACTGCTGAAATATTACAATCACGCAACTTGGCTACGCTTTCGTTGGATTTTTACGCTGGTGCGCGGATGGCTGTAGACGAATTGGTCGCCAACGACCTCAGTATAGATTTCAGTGTTTTTGACACCGAAAACAGCACTGTCAAAATCCAAAAAATTGTTCGAGAAAACGATTTTTCAGACTATGATTTTGTGGTGGGCCCCTTTATCCCCAAGCACTTCAATGCGATCTCCGCGCATTTGCAATCCAAAAATATTCCGGTAGTCTCCCCGTTGACCACCAACCCTTTGGTTATGCGGCCCAACGTGGTTCATTCGATGCCTAAAAAAGAGGACCTACAACAACGCATGTTGCGCTACATAGACTCGCTTGACACCACAGAGGAAAACCCTTGTGTGTTAATTGTAGCCGATCAGAAAAGCAATTCCATGCTTCAAAAGTTAAAGAGCAAGTTTCCCTTGGCTGAAGTCATCCGACCTGATGCGGAGTTTGGCTTTGTCAAACCCGAATTGGTCGACTCGCTTTCATCCAATTTTGAGCCCAATTGGGTGTTTTTAGAAGCCGACGAACCCAATCTAGTAATTAGCATGACTTCGATGCTAAATGCCCAACAAAGCGAGGAACGCAGCATCCAACTGCTAACAACCTACAGAGACAATGTATATGACGATGACAACATAGACCAAGGACATCTAGGAAATTTGAGGTTTACTTACACGGCGGCGTATAACATCAACCCGGTTGCCCTAGCCGAGTTTCAGGCCACGTACCAAGAACGATTTGGAGCTGTCCCTTCTCGTGAAGCTGTTAGGGGCTATGAGTTGGTACTAGACTTGATTTTACGTACCGCTACAAGAAGAAAATTGTTTGATGGTTTTTCTATAGGTGAAACCCAATATTTGCAGAACAAATTTTTGTTTGAGCCAGATGCTTCGGGCTTAGGTTACAGAAACAACAGCATCTATTTGTTACAGCACCAAGGCTTTGAAACGATTGAACTGAATGAATAAAACTTTGCGCCAAAATTCTCGAAGGGGTTTCGTACTTTTGACGCTGTAACACATGAAAAACTATGCCTGAACCCAAATATGTTTTTGTCACCGGAGGCGTTACCTCGTCGCTAGGTAAGGGTATCATCTCTGCTTCTTTGGCAAAACTACTTCAGGCACGTGGGTACAAGACCACCATACAAAAGTTTGATCCTTACATCAATGTAGACCCAGGTACGCTTAACCCCTATGAGCATGGAGAGTGTTATGTGACAGACGATGGTGCGGAGACCGATTTGGACTTGGGGCATTATGAACGCTTTTTAAATGTCAAAACCTCTCAGGCCAACAATGTTACCACAGGTCGCATCTATCAAAGTGTGATTGAAAAAGAGCGCCGCGGTGATTTTTTAGGCAAAACTGTACAAGTGATTCCTCATATCACCAACGAAATCAAAGAGCGTATGCAGTTGTTGGGGCAGACAGGAAAATACGACGTAGTTATCACAGAAATTGGCGGTACGGTCGGAGATATAGAGTCATTGCCCTACATAGAAGCCGTGCGTCAATTGCGCTGGGACTTGGGTCGCGACAATTGTGTGGTGATTCACCTCACTTTGGTGCCCTACCTATCAGCGGCGGGTGAGTTAAAAACCAAACCTACCCAACACTCTGTAAAAACCCTGATGGAAAGCGGTATCAATGCAGACGTTTTGGTCTGTCGTACCGAGCATGAGTTGTCAGAGGATCTGAGAAAAAAATTAGCCCTGTTCTGCAACGTGGAGCGTGAAGCCGTCATCCAGTCGTTGGACGCAGAGACCATCTATGATGTTCCTGTGATGATGCTCGAAGAAGGTTTGGATCAGGTTGTACTCAAACGTTTGGGCATGGAAAGTACAGGCAAGCCCGACTTGACCCAATGGAAAGGCTTTTTACAACGTCACAAAAATCCCAAAAGCAAAGTTACGATTGGGTTGATAGGAAAATATGTTGAGTTGCAAGATTCTTACAAATCTATTCTTGAAGCCTTTATCCACGCTGGCGCGGCCAATGAAGTTCAAGTTGAAGTAGTTCCAATTCATTCGGAAACTATCGAAGAAGGCAATGCTGTGGATCAGATATCGGGCTTAGATGGTGTGTTGGTAGCACCCGGTTTTGGAGAGCGTGGTATCGAAGGCAAAATCAACGCCATACGTTATGTACGCGAAAACAACATACCGTTTTTTGGTATCTGTTTGGGGATGCAAATGGCGGTCATTGAATTTGCGCGCAATGTCCTAAATCTCAAAGCTGCAAACTCTGTAGAGATGGACGAAAACACACCCCACCCTGTCATCTCTTTGATGGATGCACAAAAAGATGTTGTCCAAAAAGGCGGTACCATGCGTTTGGGGGCCTGGGCTTGTGACCTTAAAGAAACTACCGTTTTACAAAAAACCTATCAAACCGATCAAATACAAGAACGCCACCGCCACCGCTATGAGTTCAATGATGCCTACCTTCAGAAGTTTGAAGAAAATGGCATGGTAGCTTCGGGTACCAATCCAGATACAGGCTTGGTAGAGGCGATCGAATTGCCTGGTCACCCTTGGTTTGTCGGTGTACAGTTCCATCCGGAATACAGCAGTACAGTCGCCAATCCACACCCGCTTTTTGTGGCCTTTGTGCAAGCAATTAATGTCTATGCACAATCAAAAAATTAAATTATTATGAAAGAAAAACGCATAGACCCCTTACAAATCATCGGATTCTTTTTGCTGTTTTTGGTGCTCATGTGGATGATGTACAATCAGGCGGAGGAAATGGAGCAAAACCCACCAGCCACCACCACCGAGCAAACCACCCAACAAACCGATGCGCAGCCTGTTGCAGTGGCTGACCCTGTGGTCTCTGACAGCATTCCTTTGACTTTTACCAATCTTTCCAACGAGCTATTGCGCCTCAGTGTACGGTCCAAAGGCGGCGTTATCGACGAGGCTGAGCTATTGACAGAAACCAATTACCTCGATGAGCAAGTTTTTCTGGTCAAAAACCAAAACACAGATTTTAATCTGCGTTTCTCTGCCGAAGGGCAACAATACAACACCCGTGACCTCAATTTTACTCCCATACAAGAAGGCAACCGCCTGACCATGCGGGCTGTGGTAGGTTCGGGCTTTTTAGATTTTATATACACCCTGCCCGAAGATGGATACCGCCTCAATTTTGACATCCAAGCCAACGGCTTTGGCACCGACACAGATGCCGAACTGTATTGGTCTCAAGATGGTTTTCGACACGCCTTGAGTGCGGACTATGAAAACCGATATGCCCAGTTGGCTTACCAATACGAGACCGACAAAGTGGGCACACTCTCAGCCATGGGTGATGACGATGACCGTGACAAGGATATTTCTTGGGTGGCCTACCGCCATCATTTCTTTAGCATGATACTGATACCCGAACAGGCTTTTAAAGATGCTGATTTTATCTCTGAGTCATTGCTTGACGAAGACGACAGTGACGCTTCAGAATTCCTCAAACGCTTTGAAACCCAAACCAGTCTCGATGTACGCAATGGCCAACTCAGTGCTGCCTTTGACTGGTATATCGGCCCAACCGACTATCATATTCTAAAACAATACGACGAAAACATCTCAGATTCCATTTCTTTCGGCTGGGGGATTATCGGATGGATCAACCGTTTTGTGTTTTTCCCATTGTTTGGTTTGCTGAGCGGATTTTTGCCTTTCGGAATTGCCATCATCGTTATGACGGTGATTGTGCGTTTGGTGCTTTCGCCGGTGACTTACAAATCATACCTTTCTCAGGCCAAGATGAAAGTATTGCGACCTGAAATCAATGAACTCAACGAAAAGTATAAAAACGACGCAGGTCGCAAACAGCAAGAAACCATGAAGCTCTACTCCAAAGCTGGAGTGAATCCCATGGCGGGATGTGTGCCTAGTTTGTTGCAGTTGCCCGTGTTTTTAGGGTTGTTCTACTTCTTTCCGGTAGCTTTTTCGCTACGTGGTAAGTCTTTTTTGTGGGCCGAAGATTTGTCGTCCTATGACGCCGTACTCGAATTGCCTTTTAGCATTCCATTCTATGGAGACCACGTGAGTTTGTTTCCGCTACTGGCTTCCATTGCCATTTTCTTCTATTCCAAGATGACCATGGGGCAGCAGATGCAATCTCCCCAACCGGGCATGCCCAATATGAAAATCATGATTTATCTCATGCCGGTTATGATGTTGTTTTTCTTTAACAACTACGCAAGTGGTTTGAGTTTGTACTACTTTGTCTCTAACCTGATTACCATTTTTATCATGTTGGTGATTAAGAACTACATCATAGACGAGCAAAGAATTCATCTACAGATTCAGGAAAACAAGAAAAAGCCCAAAAAGCAAAGTCGCTTCCAGCGCAAGATGGAAGAAATGATGGAACAAGCCGAGCAGCAACGCCGTTCGGGCCGTCGTTGATAGCCCGCATTTTGGTTACCTTTGTAGCCTGATGTCTTTTCAAAAAAAACGTATTGTAGTGGGGCTTTCCGGAGGGGTAGATTCCTCTGTGGCAGCCTATTTGCTCAAGCAACAAGGGCATGAGGTCATCGGTTTGTTTATGAAAAACTGGCACGATGATTCAGTGACCATTTCAGACGAATGCCCGTGGTTGGAAGACAGCAACGACGCCATGCTGGTGGCCGAAAAACTCGGGATTCCTTTTCAAACAGTCGATCTAAGCAAAACATATAAGGAACGCATTGTAGACTATATGTTTGCGGAGTACGAGCGGGGGCGCACGCCCAACCCTGATGTGTTGTGCAACAGAGAGATTAAGTTTGACATCTTCCTCAAAATGGCACTCGATCTGGGTGCAGACTATGTGGCTACGGGTCACTATTGCCGCAAAGATGAAATCGTTCTTAATGGTCAAACCTACTACCGCTTGCTAGCGGGTGTGGACAACAACAAAGACCAGTCCTATTTTTTGTGTCAACTCACCCAAGAACAGCTCGGAAAAGCAGTTTTTCCTGTAGGGGAACTGACCAAACCCGAAGTGCGTAGGATCGCCCAAGAACAGGGGTTTATAACCGCTGAAAAAAGAGATTCTCAAGGGCTTTGTTTTATCGGAAAGGTGCGCCTGCCCGATTTTTTACAACAGCAGCTAAAGCCCAAAACGGGTGACATTGTACAAATTCCCAACGACCACCCGATGTATACGCAAGAAGGCGCTTCAACACTGGTGGCACAAGCAGCGGCCTACACCTATACGCCTGCCGACGGTAAAGTGGTGGGCCAGCACCAAGGGGCACATTTTTTTACCGTAGGTCAGCGGAAAGGTTTGGCGGTGGGCGGTACGGCAGAACCCTTGTTTGTCATTGCTACCGATGTGGCTACCAATACCTTGTATGTAGGGGAGGGCAAAGACCATCCGGGCCTGTATCGCAACACGCTCTTTATGGACCAAAGCGAACTCCATTTTGTACGTCCCGACTTGGCACCCGAGGTCGGTGCCACTCAAAAAGTGTTGGCCCGTATTCGCTATCGACAGCCTTTGGTTGCGGCTACGCTACACCCTGTTGCTACAGGCGCCTATTTGCAGTTCGAAGCACCCCAGTCGGCCATAGCCGCCGGACAGTTTGCGGCTTGGTACCAAGAGGATGAACTGATCGGTTCGGGGGTGATTGCATAATAATTTCTAAGTAGATTCATAGTTGGTATATGTCATGCCCGCCAGAATGACTTGTCGGGCTGGCCGTATTTAATACGGCAGTCAAAAAAAATCAAACCACTGCTGAAACAGCAGGGGCAAATTCCAGCTCCACTTGATTGCGCAATAGGTCTTCAAAAGTTTCGGCTTTGCGAATGAGTTTGGCCGCGCCCTCATGCCACAGCACTTCTGCAGGACGGTAGCGTGCGTTGTAATTGCTGGCCATCGTAAAGCAATACGCACCGGCATTGTGAAAACACAACACATCGCCCTCTGAAATTTCCGAAATACGGCGGTTGTTGGCAAAGGTGTCGGTTTCGCATATATAGCCTACCACAGAGTAGAAACGCTCGCGTCCCTCAGGATTTGAGATGTTTTCTATATGATGTTGAGACCCGTAGAGCATCGGACGAATCAGGTGGTTAAAACCACTGTTGACCTGCGCAAAAACCGTAGAGGTGGTTTGTTTGACGACATTGACTTGGGTCAGGAAATATCCTGCTTGGCTTACCAAAAATTTACCGGGCTCAAAGGCCAAAGTCAAAGGCTTGCCATA
>JBMYLY010000011.1:0-31500 GCA_049596815.1 Flavobacteriaceae bacterium
CAAAACAAAGTGTAACTTTGTTGTACATGAAAAAGATCATTATTGTCGGCTCCGGATTTTCATCACTTTCCGCTGCTTGTTATTTGGCTCAGCAGGGTCATAAAGTGCAAGTTTTTGAAAAGAATGATACCCTTGGCGGACGTGCCCGACAATTCAAAAAAGAGGGTTTTACTTTCGATATGGGACCCTCTTGGTATTGGATGCCCGATGTGTTTGAAAGTTTCTTTTTCGATTTTGGTAAAAAAGTATCTGACTACTACAGCTTGGACCGTCTCAATCCGGGTTATCAAGTTTTTTTTGGACCCGATGATGTGTTTCCTGTTGCAGACAATGTCGATGAAATTGCAGCCCGCTTTGAGTCTGAAGAAACCGGAACAGGCGCCAAACTAAAAGCTTTTTTACAACAAGCAGGCTACAATTACAATGTGGCCATCAATGAGTTGGTGTACAAACCTGGCAAATCTCCTTTGGAGCTAATCACCCCCCAGACCATCAAAAAAGCAGGCCTGTTTTTGACCAATGTCCGCAAGCAAGTAGAGCGTCAGTTCAAAAGTCCCAAACTGCGTTCTTTGTTACAGTTTCCGGTGCTCTTTTTAGGGGCCAAACCCGAACAAACGCCCGCTTTCTACAACTTTATGAATTTTGCCGATTTCGGTTTGGGGACTTGGCACCCACAAGGTGGTATGGTACAGATTGTCAATGCCATGGTGGCTTTGGCTGAGGAACTGGGCGTGACTTTCCATACCCAATCTCCGGTGGATGAAATTCTGACCCAAAACAAAAAAGCCACTGGCATCCGTGTGGGGAAAGATGTTTTTGAGGCCGATGTGGTCATCAGTGGTGCGGATTACCACCATACAGAAACCTTGTTGCCAGCCTCCCTGCGTGCCTATAGCGAAGCCTATTGGAAGAAGAAAATATTTGCCCCCTCCTCGCTATTGTTCTACATGGGTGTAGACAAAAAACTCGACAAATTGGCGCATCACAACCTCTTTTTTGATGTGGATTTTGATGCCCATGCCCAAAGTATCTACGACACGGCAGAGTGGCCCAAAGAACCACTTTTTTATGTCAATCTACCTTCAAAAACAGATGCGGGGATGGCTCCCGAAGGCAAAGAAGCCTGTTTTATTCTGATCCCGATCGCGCCCGGTTTGGAAGATACCCAGGCATTGCGTGAAAAGTATTACAAGATTGTTGTGGATCGCATGGAGCAACTCACAGGCCAATCGATTCAAGAGGATGTCTTATTTGCAGAGTCTTTCTGCGTCAATGACTTTGTAGAGGCCTACAACTCCTACAAAGGCAATGCCTATGGCATGGCCAATACCCTCCAACAAACTGCTTTTTTACGCCCTAAAATGAAAAGCAAAAAAGTTGAAGATCTGTACTTTACTGGCCAGCTCACTGTTCCCGGCCCGGGTGTGCCTCCCGCTTTGATTTCAGGCAAAATTGTTTCTGAGCTGATAGGCGCTTAGGTTATCATCGGTAGGAGTCCCCATCGCTGGGCGCTGTGCCACAGCTTGATGTGAGAATCTGTTTGTATTTAAATTTTTACCCTACTTTTGAATTGCTTTGAAAAAGATACTTATGAAAACCGTATTACACACCTCAGACAGCCGCGGCCATGCCGACCATGGATGGCTCAATGCAAGACACAGTTTTAGTTTCGCTGGATGGTTTCATCCGGAGCGTATCCAATTTGGCGCTTTGCGTGTACTCAACGACGACATCATTCAGGGCGGTATGGGCTTTGGCACCCACCCGCATGACAATATGGAAATTGTAACCATTCCGCTCAAAGGCGATTTGGAACACAAAGACAGTATGGGCAACAGTGCGGTGATTCGCGAGGGTGACATTCAGGTGATGAGTGCCGGAACAGGGGTTTATCATTCGGAATACAACAAAAACGAGGACAAAGAAATCAACTTGTTTCAGTTGTGGATTTTCCCCAACCAACGCGATGTGGCCCCGCGTTACGACCAAATTCCCATCCGCACTTTTCACCAAAAAAATGCCTTTTTTCAGATCCTATCTCCTAGTGCATACGACCAAGGGGTATGGATACACCAAAATGCGTGGATACACATGCTCGATGCCGATGCCCAAACCACCCACAGCTATGACCTCAAAGCTCCCGAAAACGGGGTTTATGTGATGGTCATAGAAGGGGAAATCGCCTTGGGGGATCAAGTACTCAAACGCCGAGACGCCATCGGTGTTTGGGACACAGAGACTTTTGAGCTAAAGGTCCTTCAAGACGCTCAAATACTGCTTGTAGATGTGCCGATGAATAGCTAAATTGCAGAAAACCCCAATAACATGAAACAACAATTTTCCATCGAAGGCATGACATGTGGCAGTTGTGCCCAACAGATCCAAACCGCTTTAGAAACCCTCACAGGCGTGTCCGATGTGGTGGTTTCGCACCAAGACGGTACCGCCCGTTTTAAAAGCAAATCGTCTATTTCTGATACGCAGGTGGCCGAGGTGTTGCCTCCAAAATACGCCTTGCGCACTGACACTCCAACAGGCCCTTCAAAAGTGCGCCAACTTTTCCCCTTGTTTTTGATTTTTGCGTATTTGCTGGGAACTACTTTTTTGTTGCACAAAGACGCTTTTGTCATCACACGGGCCTTGCCTGACTTTATGGGGCTGTTCTTTATTGTGTTTTCTTTTTTTAAATTTTTGGACCTCAAAGGTTTTCAGCAATCCTTCCGCATGTATGACCCTTTGGCAAAACAACTGTCTCTCTATGGATGGGTATATCCGTTTTTGGAATTGGCTTTAGGGCTGATGTTTTTGATGCGGATAGAGCTCAACATTGCCCTTTGGGCAACGGTAGTCATTTTGGGCATTACCACCCTGGGAGTGACCAAGGCTTTGATGGGCAAAAATCAAATCCAGTGTGCTTGTTTGGGTTCGGTACTTAACCTTCCGATGACGGAAGCGACCTTTATCGAAAACGCCATTATGATCGTGATGGCGGCTTATATGTTGTTATAATTGCGAGACAAACACCTTTAGGGCCGCCTGAAACTCTTCTCCCAATTTAGTATCTGTGATGCCAGTGTTGGGCTCAAAGTGTTTGTTGAATTCCGGCAGTGAAAATGTAGGAATCTCGTGAGGATTTCCCCTCGACATACGGCTATGTGCTGCGGCCAACACGTGTTTTGCACCTCCAGCGCCGGTGGAAGTGGACAGCAGCCACATGGGTTTGTTGTACCACACCACTTTTTCGATGCGGGATATCCAGTCGAAAATATTTTTAAAAGCTGCCGTGTAGGCGCTGTTGTGTTCGGCAAACGAAATCACAATACCGTCGGCTGCAGATAGGGCTTTTTTAAATCCATAAGCTTTTTCAGGAATGCCCTCTTTTTCTTCTCTGTCTTGAGAGTAGATGGGCATCTCGTAGTCGTTTAGGTCCAACACATGTATCTTGGCATCGGGCACTTGCCCAGCAGCATAGGTGGCGAGTTGTCGGTTGATAGAACGACAAGAAGAACTAGCTCCAAAAGCCACGATATTTTTCATAGGGAATGATTTTTGGCATCAAAATACAAAACATAGGCTTATTTTTACGATATATCGACATGAGTGTTTTTTATAAAAACCCCTTTCGTGTAAGCATGGCATACCAACAAGTATATCTTCATTTTTTCACCTATCAGTCGCATAGGTTTTGGGCGTTTACCCAAATGCAACGGGCACATCAACCTCTCCAGAAAGTTGAGGGTTTGCAGTTTTACCGTATGTTGGGCACAGGTGCCGGCGCAGGATTTAGTTTGCGTCCCGATTTTTCAACCTATGCTTTGCTCAGTGTTTGGGATGGTGAGGACAGCAAAAAACACTTTTTTGAGCAACATACCCTCGGGAGGCAGTTTTTCGAACGGTCTTCCAAACAAGTGGCCTATCATTTACACCCCATACACACCCACGGTCACTGGAGTGGCCAACAGCCTTTTGAGGCCCAAAAGCCATTGGGAGGCAAACCCATTGGTGTTATCACCCGCGCTACCCTTCAAAAAAGTCGATTGATAGATTTTTGGCGCCATGTACCACAAGCATCCGAGGCCATCAAAAACGCTGAGGGTGTACATTTTTTTAAAGGCATAGGCGAGTGGCCTTTTGTACAACAAGCTACTTTTAGTGTGTGGGACAACAAAGAAGCCATTCATACCTTTGCCTACAAGCAGCAAGCGCATGCTGACATTGTTCGTAAAACCAAACAGCGCAAATGGTACAAGGAAGATATGTTCAATCGGTTTGAAATTCTATCCACAACACACACCTCATGAATCAAAAAGCAGTCATTATAGGTTCTGGAATTGGCGGGATTGCCACTGCCATTCGTTTGGCATGTCAGGGCTATAAGGTGACTGTTTTTGAAAAAAACCCCTTTGCCGGAGGCAAACTTTCTTCGTTTTCATTGGGGGACTATCGCTTTGACTTAGGCCCCTCGTTGTTTACCATGCCACAATTTGTAGATGAGTTATTCGAACTGGCAGGTGAAAACCCCAGAGATCATTTTGGCTACAAGCGCAAGTCGGTGGGATGTCAATATTTTTGGGAAGATGGTACGACCCTAAAGGCCTTTGGAGACACTAATGCTTTTTTTGAAGAAGTAGAGAAACAGTTACATGTACCCAAAATACGGCTTCAAAAATATCTTGACAAAGCCGCCATGAAGTACAATCGCACCAAAGTCTTGTTTTTGGAACAATCGCTTCACAAATGGCAAACCTATCTAAGTACTGACACGCTTAAAGGCATTGCTAAGTTGTTTGCTTATGAGTTGGAAACAAGCCTGCACAAAGTCAACCAAAAACAGCTACAAGAACCCCACTTGGTGCAGTTCTACGACCGCTTTGCAACTTACAATGGCTCTGACCCATACCAAACCCCGGGGATGATGACGTTGATTCAGCATTTGGAGCAGCACTATGGCACCTACATACCAGACAAAGGTATGGTGGATATCACCAACAGTTTGGTGAGTCTGGCCATGCGAAAGGGAGTAACATTTGAGTACAATACGCCTGTGGATCGCATTGTGGTTGAAAATGGTATGGCGGTGGGGGTAGAGGTCGGTGGAAAACAACACACTGCCGATGTGGTGGTGTCCAATATGGATGTGGTGCCGACCTATCGATATTTGCTTCCTGACCAAAAAGCACTGGAGCGAAGCTTGAGACAAGAACGTTCCAGCTCGGCTGTAATTTTCTATTGGGGCATATCGAAGTCTTTTTCTGAGTTGGATTTACATAACATCTTTTTTAGCGAGGACTACAAGGCAGAATTTGAGGCTATTTTCAATAAAAAAACTTTGTCAGACGATCCTACCATTTATGTGAACATCACTGCCAAAGATGTAGTGGCAGACGCGCCCAAAGGCAAAGAAAACTGGTTTGTGATGATCAATGCGCCTCATGACAATGGGCAAAACTGGGACGCCTCGGTAGCGCGATTGCGCAAGCAAGTGATAGAGAAATTAGACAATAGATTACATACAGATTTAGAAAAGCTTATTGAGGAGGAATACATTATGACACCCCCTATCATAGCCGAAAAAACCCATTCTTTTAAGGGCGCTTTGTATGGGGCTGCCAGCAACAACCGCATGGCAGCTTTCTTAAGGCACCCTAATTTTTCACGAAAAATTTCAAACCTCTATTTTTGTGGGGGCAGTGTGCATCCCGGAGGAGGGATACCGTTGTGTTTGCTCTCTGCTAAGATTGTTGGTGATTTAATTCAAAACCGATGATAAAACTCTTGATTCCCACCAACCGTACCGCACAGATTTCTGTGGGGCTTATTTGGTTGTTTCATATCAGCGGGATGTTGGGAATCCTATATGGAAACAGAGAATTCTTCCTTCAAACTACGCCGATCAATCTGTTTTTTACCCTAGCATTGTTGTTTGTCAACATGCCTGCTTTGGACAAAGGGGTCGCACGCGCGGCTTTGTTGGCTTTTTTGTTGGGTATGTTGGTTGAAATTTTGGGCGTAAACTACGGTCTTATATTTGGTGACTATGCCTATGGTGACAATTTGGGGGTCAAAGTTTTTGGAGTGCCTGTGTTGATTGGTGCCAACTGGGCGATGTTGAGTTTTATAACCGGCTCCATGGGTGCTTTAATTTTTTCTGGTCGAAAAATAGTGGCTGCAGTAGCGGGTGCAGTGTTAATGGTATTGCTTGATTTGGTCATTGAGCCTGTGGCACCCTTGTTTGATTATTGGGAGTTTAGCAACCCTGTAGCGCCGCTCTCCAATTATATAGGCTGGTTTTTGGTGGCTTTGCCGATACAGTTGGGGTATCAGTATTGGGTGGTTGACAAAGAGTACACTTTCTCTGCCCATTTGGTGTTGATACATTTTTTGTTTTTTGGCGTGTTTGCCCTTCTTTAGCCCTGTAGTTCAACGGATAGAATAGAAGTTTCCTAAACTTTAGATCCAGGTTCGATTCCTGGCGGGGCTACTTGTGGCCCCGAAAGCGGTGCTTTGCACCGAGATACGCAGCATCGAATCGAAGCCTGTGGCAGTGCTTTGATTTATTTTACTATTATTCTGTGAAATGAGTACTTGCGACCTTGGTATACTTTTATCAAGTATAAACCACTTGTTATGTCATCCAATTGGAGAAGATTATTAGAAGAACGGATTTTTTTAATTCTCTTGCCACTGATTGTATAGAGCTCTAATTTGTCAATGGTTCCTTGACTAACAGAAATATACACCTCTTTATCGGCTGGGTTTGGATAGACAATCACCTCATTTAATGGTTTTGCCTCATCAAAACTCAAAGCACATACTTCACCAACTTGGTACGAAAAATACTTGGTTACGGCGAGTCCTCCAGCGAAGGCAAACTTGCAGGCATACGAGATAGTTTCACCAGTAGTAAATCCATCAATAGTAGTGCTGAACGTATTCCCCGAACCGCTCATGGCAGTTTCATTAAAGGGTGATTCACGCCACAAGTAAGCAACCACGCCAGACTTATCCGTGTCTAATAATTCGAAAGTAAAGGTTACACTTGTGCCATTGGTTATAAAAGAATAGGTATATCCAGTACTAAATGAGCCCTGAATGGCTTCGTTTTCTGTTCCTGAGCAAGACGTATTGGTGTCTGCAGTGGTTGTTACTTGAAAGGAGATAGGATTGTTGCTAGCGTTGTTCTGACTGATGTCTTTTGCTCTAACAGAAAAGTTGTATGTCGTTTGAGGAGTAAGACTATTAATTACAAGCGAAGTTTCCGTACCAGAACTTCCTGTAATGCTTGTTTGTTCTTGTCCATAACTCACATCATAGACCACAGAGCCAGAATTATCATCTGCCTGAAGTAGTAGCTCAACAGTACGAGCGCCTACCGTTCCAACAGTAGCTGTAAAGTTTGTAGGCCCCTGAGTGTCGCTACTGCTTCCACTGCAGTTGTCCCCAACAACATAGCTCATGTATTTTGTTGCTGCCAATCCCCCTGCAAAAGCAAATTTGACTGCATAACTAATCGTTTCACCTACGTTTAAACCACCTACAGTTTTTGAAAATGTTGTCCCGCTAACATGATTCATTTCTGACTCTTGAAACGGAGATTCTCTCCACAAATAAGCTACAACTCCGGATTTGTCCGTGTCCAGGAGTTCTATTGAAATGGTCACATTAGTTCCAACGGTTTCAAAAGTAGCTTCGTAACCTACAGAGAATGAACCTTGAATGGCTTCATCATCGGTAATCACACACGATACGACTTCGTTTACACTAATCTCTACAACCTCAGAAGTGTTAGACGCTCCTAAGTTATCGGTTGCTTTAGCCGTTAACTGATAGCTACCTGTTGCAGCATTGGACCAAGAAAACGCAAATGGCTCTAAGGTGTCTTCTCCGATTTTAGTATTTCCAGCAAAAAACTCAACCTTGGCTATAGTACCATCCAAATCAGACGCCAAGGCTGTAATATCTATAGTGGTTCCCTCAGCAAAAGAAGCACCATCACTAGGTGAATTAATGGAAATAGATGGGTCTAAATTCCCAGATTCTGAAACTATGATTTGAACCTCATCTTTAGAGGTATAGGTTCCATCAGAAACAGTAAGCAAACATTTATACACCCCCATTGATAGATTTGATACTTGTGGCGAGACACTAGAACTAGTGGTAAAGCTCAATTGAGTTGGCCCATATATCTGAGACCACGCATAAGTCACTGTCTTTCCTGAAGGCTCGTAGGTACCAGAACCATCCAAGGAAACTGAAGTGCTTGATATGGTGGCAGATACATTTGCCCCAGCATCTGCTACTGGTGGGTCGAAACCTAAATCTCCAGTTCGGGTAAATGTCATTTTCCCCAAGTTAAATTCTCCATCGTTCAATGCGATTCGTAAAATTTGTTTGCCGCCAGTCAAAGGTATCCCTGTCACTGTTTTGGTTGCCCAAGTACCCCAATCATTTGTCGTTGGGAACGAAATCTGCGCACTAATGGCTTCTCCATCCAATTCAAAATGCATGGGGCCTCCTCCGTTAGGATTGCCAGACGCATAACGTATCGCAATGGAATAGGAACCTGGGGATTGTACATCTACTGTGTATTCGAGCCATTCTCCCGAAGTAGTCCAACCGACTATCATTCCTTCGCTATTGTCTGTTGAGGCGTCTACATATTCGTCCAAGCGCGCGTTTCCTTCATTGTTCTGTGAACTATCGAAGTAAGATATGTTTTGACCAACACCTCCCTCGTATGTGTCAAAATGACCAGCTTCTATAATTCCTGGTATGCTATGAACAGCTGTGTACGGAACTTGATCCCCGACCTGAATAGAAATGCTGTTGGACACATTGTGCTCCGCCCCTACATACACCTTAGCATACATACTATGAACACCAAGGGAAAGGTTGTTTGGTTGTGCTTGGTATGGAGCAGTTGAATCAGTACTAACAAGCGAAGTCCCATCGTAAAACTCTACTTTGGTAATGTCTGTGTTTTCAGTTGAATAAGAAAGATTAACACTTCCGCCACTGTAGGCTTGGTAAAAATCGGAACTAAGGGTTCCCGAAACCTCTACGTCTCTACTGGTTGTGAGTTTGGTGGCCGGAACATCTAACACATAACCATCAGAAAAAGTAACCGAAATGAGCGCATTGCTGTAGTTTTGTGCAACATAAGTGGTGGTGTTTGAGCTATCAGTAAATGCCACAGCAAGAGGATGATTTGCAGTAATCGAGGTGTCAACAGGGCCAAGGGCATTCATAACATGTAACCAATGATACGTTTGAGCGTCCGAAATGCCAAATTTCAAATTTCTATCAGGATAACTATCGTATAGGTCAATAGCCGCTTGTGCGTCAGTGAGTGCCAAAAATTTGTAGTAGGTATCATGCCATAGATTGGCATTTTCTTGGTTACTTAAAATTCCTGTGTTTTGCGCCATTTCAGCCCATAACTCAGCTGCATAGTTTTGGTTGTGCCCTAAATACAAGGAGCCGCCATGTATGGGATACAATTCAATTCCATAAGAGGCAGCAATGTCCGAAGTCCAAAAAGTTCCATTATCATAAGAGTTTCCCCAAACCCTTGAAACTAGCTTATATTGTTGCTGTGAATCAAAAACTCGGTTGTACATATCAAACCAATATTCCTCAACTGCAGCTTGCTCGGTTGTGTAAATATAAATTCCCAAATCACGAATCGTATCGTTGTTCGTAATACTACCCCAGTGAATAAGCGAGGTTGCAAATTGCATACTTTCTGAAGTTGACTCTTGATCATTTCCTTGCGGGAAAGTTGCAAATCCATTTGCCCAACTATGGCCCGCATAGGGACTGAAATTTCTTAAAAAGGGAAATAAAGAATCATTTCTGTTAGTTGAGGCGGCATCACGAATCAACATATTGATCATTTCTCCCCATTGATTGGCCCATCCTGGCTCAAATTGTTCCATAAATGCAGCAGCATGTATAAAATATCCCCAATGAAAATGGTGGTCATTTATGTTTGTGTCTTGGCCGTGCCCGCCAGGATACCCCAAAAGTGAGGTCCAAGTATCATTGTAATAAAACAAAAAAGCCACTTCACCAGAATGATATGTCAACCAATCCTCCAACCGCTCTTTTACGGTCCCAACCATTTTATTGACGGCCTCGGTATCACCCGTCTGATTGGCAATGCGAGCAGTTTGAATTAAGCGATTCATCATTTGTCCCTCATTGTATGAATCTGTCCATGACGACAAAGCATCATTCTTTATTGCTCCTATTTTATCATTCAATTTTGTAGGATCAAATCCTGGGCTGTAGTTTGCTAAGTCTGGAAGCGTTGGCAATACCCCTCTAAAGGTGTAAGTCACTGAAAAACTATTGCCATCAAGCATTTTAAGTTCCCCTCGAACCGAATCATAACTCTGTTCAGAAGGAGTTGGCGAGCTGCTGTCTAAGTTTGCCCACTGGTGCGGCAATAGCCCCATAAGAACATGAGTGTGGTTTCCTTCCTTAACACTGGTTGTTACATTAAATTCAGTAACTACCTTAGCGGTTGTTGGATTGTAGCTCCATGAGGTAGTTGTATTTGTTGGAAAAACATACGCATATTTTTTATACGACTCTGCAGTGGCGGCTATATTGGTTGTGCTTTGCGGAAGCATTGCTACCGACCAATAGTTTTTGCCATTTAGCGTTGAGGTATATGTGTTGCCAGACACAGACCAAGTACTCCCTGTAGGGGCATAAACAACAAAATCAGCACCATTGCTGGCATTTTCAACAATTAGAAGTTCACTCGAAACGGTAATCACTCCACTATTCACTTTGACAGAGGCGGTTGCGCCCGTATTTTTTTCAAAATACACAAACGGCATACCAATTCCAGAAGTGGCTTGTAAGTCTCGAACTCCATCGTTCCAATTCATGCTCACTGTCCAGTCCGAATAATCAGAGGCAGTTGCCTTGGAGGCATTTAGCCCTGTAACACCTATTTCAATGGCGCTGTTATCTCCAATAACCCCTGTGGGGATATAGGTAACAATGAGCCCATTGTTGGTTGTTTTCATTGTCAAGGGATAGTTAAACAAGTTGTCGGCATGGTCTTCTTTAACGAGTTTGGACCACCAGTCATTGGTAGGCACGGGCCTCCCTATTGCGTTTTTAGAAAGCTGTGGGCTTGCTGAGGGGAACCCATTTCGACCCGCAGAATCAACGCCAGGATAAACAGTGGTATAACTTCCAGAGCCTGCAGCGGTTTGTGATAATACAGGAGTTACACAAAATAATACAAATAAAAATATTTTGTAATTGCTTTTAGAGCGAGAAAGGAACATAAATTAAGTTGTCAAAGGAATAAAAAAAAATTTTTTGTTAGGCGCATGAAATTGATATGATAGACCACTTTTGATTGTCAAAAAAACAAAAAGTATTCTGTAGAATTAACATATATTAAACACTTTGTCGTTGTTGTAGTGTTGTTGTATAGTCCTGTATAGGGTGTTGTAGTGTTAAAAAAACCAGAGTTGCTTTTATAATTTAATAAAATTGCCTTTCTAAATTTATTACATATGAAATATTTATACACTTTATTTACTTTTTTGATAGTGTCTTGGGGTTACTCTCAAGTAACACTTCAAGATTTTGAATCCTCACCAACCCTTGGCCCTTTTGGTGGTGCAGCTGCGGTTTATGAAACCGACCCTGAAGCTGGCGGAACCCGAGGAAATGTTGTAAAAGCTACCTCGTCAGCCGCTGGCAATGTATGGCAAGGTTTTACGTTTAGTATTGGTGGAGGAAATCTTGACCTCACAAATGACAAAACAATTAAATTAGATGTTTACTCCACAACCCCAACAGAATTTGCAGTTAAAGTACAAGATGGATTAGCAGGAGCCGCTGCCTCTGTAAAAAACACAGCGCATACTGGATCTGGTTGGGAACAATTAACCATTGATTTTTCTAGTGGCAACGTTGATAATACCGGTGCAGCAAACGGTGTGTATACGGTAATTGCTGTATATTTAAACTGGGATGCAGCAGCAGGAGGTTTTGGAACTGCTCAGGACAAAACTTTTTACATTGATAACTTAGTAGGAGTGGAAGGTGAGGTAGCATCCAATACTGATGTTACTTTTACAGTTAACACTGCGAATATTACTGTAGGCTCCAATGGAATGTATCTAGGTGGTGGTGTTTTCGGTGGTTCCGATGCCCATGCCATGACAGATCTAGGTAATGGTACTTGGACTGTAACCGTACCCATTGCTCAAGGTACTACTGGAAACTATGTGTTCTTTAACAGCCCCACCCATGGTGCTGATTGGGGAACAAAAGAAGACCTTGCAGGTCAAGCTTGCGGAGACGCAGGTAACTATAATGACCGTATCCTAGATGCTGTTGGAGCTGATCCTTACACGCTACAACACTGTTTTGGTAGTTGTGAGACAGATGGAACTTGCTCTACTCCGGTTGACCCACTATTAGAATGGACGGCTACTTTCACGGGGAATGATTTTACAGCCAAAGACGGACTAACATATGCAGAGGCTGATGGACTAGGTACCATTACCAATATAAACGGAGCCAGTCCGGGTGAAAATACTTCTCCGTGGGCGCATATTTGGGCTACTCCAGAGGGAGGATTTGACTTTTCGACCTCAGATAGAGGTGTTACCATCCAAGTGAAAGGACCTCGTTCGGTTCCTGTAAAAGTAAAATTTGAAGGTAATGACGTAGAGCTTGATCAAACTTATACAGATGTTGGCAATTGGCAAACCTTAACCTATGATTTTTCTTCTGCCACTACAGCAACACGTTCGAAGGCCATTATTTTCTTTGAAATTAATACTGCAGCTAGTGCAGATTTAGCAGATGATTTGTTCTACATACAACAGTTTACTTTTGGTGAAGCTCCTCAAGATCCAGCAATCACTAGTGTAGACATGGACTTCGAAGATGCAGCAGATGCAAGCAATTGGACTCCATCAGATGTGGGTATGTCTGTCTCACACGTAACTACCGGCGGAAATACCGGTGGAGCGCTACATTTTGGCTTCAACGAAGGTGGAGATCGCAGACTTTCTTACACCTATTCAAACTTCGATTATACAGGTGCTACCACAGCTAGAATCACTTTTGATATGCTTCAATCATCTACAACCCTAGCTGGAACCGCAATACATTTTAGACATTCAACTACAGGGACTGAAGATGGCGATGCAACATTTTACGGAGCAATACAGGGCCAAGGAATCAATGCTTCAACTTGGACAAGCTTTGAGTATGATGAGACTGTAACGGGCAATTCAGATTTAATACATCTCAGTTTTCAGATAGCTCAAGGTGCATTTCCAGAGGCTGAAGGAGAATTTCTACTAGATAACGTAGCGGTTACACTTCTCGATGCCAATGGCGATACGTTGAGCGTTTATGAAATTGAAACCCCTCAATTCATCACATATCCAAACCCACTGCAAAATACCTTGAACATCAAGGGCACTACGGACGTAGAAAATGTAAATATCTACGACCTAATGGGTAGAAATGTGTTGAATGCGACTCCTAACAATTCGGAGTTTAGCTTGGATGTTTCACAACTCAACAAAGGCGTTTATATGGTTCAATTGAAAGCTGGTGATAAAGAAACCACGCTTAAAATAGTCAAATAAACAAACCATAACCAACCCTAAAAACCCGTCATTTTTATGACGGGTTTTTTTAATTTTGTAACCTACTAACTATCTATGAAAAACGCACTTCTTTTCCTATGGCTTTTAACAAGCCTACACATCTCAGCTCAAAATTTGGCTTTAAACAAAACGGTGAATTCCAGCAGCGATGAGTCTGGGGTTTTCACAGCTCCCAATGCGGTTGATGGGGATTATAACACACGTTGGTCGAGTGATTTTTCAGATCCACAATGGATTCGGGTAGATTTGGGAGCTAACTACGATGTGTCCCAAGTCGTACTATACTGGGAAGGGGCTTATGCGACCCAGTACGAAATTCAGGTTTCTAACAATGGCCAGTCTTGGACTACGGTACATTCAGAAACTTCTGGCAATGGAGGTACAGATACCATCAGTTTTTCAACGGTTTCCACTCGTTACCTACGCATGTATGGCACCCAACGGGCTACAGTTTATGGTTACAGCTTATATGAGTTTGAAGTCTACGGGCCTGCAAGCCCATCTGATGCCAGCTTACAAAATCTTTACGTAGACGGAACTGCTATTACTGGTTTCAATTCAAATAATTATAACTACACATATGCCCTTAGCCCAGGGGTTACCAACGTACCTACGGTTACGGCCAACACCGCAAATCCCAACGCCTCCTATACGGTGAATCCCGCCAGTACCGTTCCTGGAACATCTACGGTTACAGTCATCTCAGAAGATGGCACAGCCACTCAAGATTACAATATCAGTTTTCAAGCGAGTTCCTACGTGTTGGTGTGGGGTGATGAATTTGAAAATGATGGGTCTGTTTATATAGCAGGAGAAATCAACGAGGTCGATCCCGCCAAATGGTTTCACCAAACCTATCCCGCGAATGGAGGTAATGGATGGTTTAACAATGAACAACAACACTATACAGAACGTACTGTCAATTCCTATGTTAGTGACGGAACACTTAAGATTAAAGCCATCAAAGAAACGTATGCGAACCCCCAAACGGGATCTACACAGGAATATACCTCAGCAAGACTCAATAGCAAATATGCCTTTCAATACGGTCGTATGGATGTTCGTGCCAAGCTCCCCTCAGAACAAGGCACTTGGCCTGCCATTTGGACTTTAGGTCAAAACATAACCGAAACCGGCGCCTATTGGCAAACACAAGGCTATGGCACCACGGGTTGGCCAGCCTGTGGAGAGATCGATATTATGGAGCAAGACTCTAATAAATCCATAACCTCAGGAGCCTTTCATTTTCCAGACGCACAAGGAAACCACACCTTTACAACCAACCATACTTCTGTGGTTGATACCGAAGGCACCTGGCACGAATATTCTATGATTTGGACTGCAGACGGTATATCTCTGATGGTGGATGGTGTTGAGTTTCACAATACCAATGGAGTAGATATGTCATATTTTCAAAACAATCATTTTATCCTATTGAATATAGCTATGGGCGGTGCACTTGGCGGATCTATTGCCCCCAACTTTGTTTCGGCTATTATGGAGATTGACTATGTCCGTGTTTATGAGTTACAAACTCAGTCCATTCCTGTAATCAATTCACAACCAAGATTGATGGTCTATCCTAATCCAACTCAAAATCGCATTACTGTTTCTTCAGAAGATACAATTGCATCTTTGTCAATTTATGCTATTTCTGGACAACGCGTTTTTCACAAAACACCCAACAAAAACGAAGTCCGATTGACTTTCAATTTGCCTTCAGGTATCTATATGATACAAGCACAGGTTTCGGGTGAAAAGCTACATCAAAAACTTATTATAGAGTAAACAAAATATTTTGTTAAGAGTCCTTCCTTAAAAAACTAAATTTTTTATTCCTAACTTTGGGGTTCTAATATACCTACATTGACTCACAAATTATATTTTAAAATACTGTTAATCAGTGTATTATTATTATGCACTAAACTATACACCCAGCAGATACCTCCTATACAATCCTATCCTATGGAAGTATATGCTGCTGGGAGCCAAAACTGGATGGTTGCCCAAGGAGCCAACCGGGAGATGTATTTTGCCAACAATGAGGGCTTACTGGTTTATGATGCAGCTCGTTGGGATTTGTACCCCACCTCATCCATTCTTAGATCTGTGTCCTATGTTGATGGCATGTTGTATTCGGGTTCCTACATGGATTTTGGGTACTGGGAAAAAGACAGTTCAGGAGTTTTGGCATACACTTCTTTGACAAAACTTCTCGAATTTTCCCCACTTGAGGACGAACAATTTTGGAACATTTTATCGCTGGATGATACCATTATTTTTCAATCACTAGACAGATTGCTGCTTTATGACAAAAACAATAAGGAAATCAAATCTTTCCAACCCGACACCTCTATTTTAAAATCGTATGTCATTGACGACCGTCTCCTTTTTCAACAACAAGGTAAAGGACTCTTTGAGTTGACCTCCTCTGGAATTCAACCCTTCATTGTAAGCAATGAATTTGACAACTCCATTATTGTAAATGTTTTCTCTTACGGGGATGGTTTTCGGTTGTTAACTTCAAATAAGGGGTTTTACACCTACAGCAATGGACGTTTGCGTTCTTGGCCGCAGATGAATACACTTATTGGCGAGGATGTGGTTTACAGCGCCATCAGAACACAGTCAGGAGATTATGTTCTAGGCACCATCTCCGATGGTGTTTTTGTTGTGAGCAAAGATGACGCTTCAGCCAAACACATGAATTTTCAAAAAGGTTTGCTCAATAATACCGTATTATCGGTTTTTGAGGATGTAGATCAAAATCTTTGGCTCGGCCTTGATAGTGGGATTAATTGTGTGAATATCAACGCACCATTTGAAGTGTTTTTTGATCGGGATGACTTGTTGGGTGCGGTATATACTTCTATTCGTCATGATGACCTTCTTTATGTTGGAACCAATCGTGGACTTTTTGTCCGTTCCGCTAACAATTCAGAAGCCAGCTTTATACCCATTGAAGGACTTGCCGGTCAGGTGTGGAGTCTCCAATTGGTGAATGATACATTGTTTTGCGGCCATGATTCGGGGACGTATGTCATCAATCGCTACGAGCCTACCAAAATAGCCCCCCTTAACGGTAGTTGGACACACAAAAGAATCGATGATGATACTATTCTTGTAGGTACCTATTCGGGTCTTCATATCATCCAATTTTCTAAAAATCAATGGCGTTATGGTCACAAAATAGAGGGATTTGATATTTCATCACTGCATGTGGAACTTACACAAGACAATGATATTTTGGTAAGCCATGAATATAAAGGGGTTTACAGATTGAAAGTAAGTGAAGATCTCAAAGAAGTTGAGGACATATTCCAAATCAATATCAAACGAACAAGGCACTCGAGTTTGATTAAACTTAATGATGAAATTTATTATCTGTGTCCTGACGGTTTTTTTAGGTATGATACTGAAGTAAAAGACTTCAGTTTAGTCTCAGTATCTACAGAAATGTTTTCGAGTGACAACTATGTAAGTGGAAAAATGGTGGTTGATGTTCAAAACCGTATTTGGACCTTTTTTAATAAGAACATTGTGATATTGGACAAAAACATATTTGACGCTAGTTTTAGTGTTCAGAAATTGCCAATTCCTTACGAATACCGCAAGGCCAATCTGGGTTTTGAAAACATTAGGCTGCTATCAAATAATTCCTATCTGTTGGGTACATTGAAAGGTTTTTTAGTACTACATCTCAATACCTACCGCACCCCCGATGTCAATGTTCTTCTGAATCATGTCCATGCAACAGATCTTAACCAGTCATCTACACAGTTGTCACTTTCTGAGAAAGCCTCACTAATGCCTGCATATAACAATATAGGCTTCGAATTTTCCGTCCCTAACTATGGAAAACTCAATGCCATTGAATATCAGTGGAAACTAGAAGGCTATCATAATGACTGGGTAGATTGGTCTTTTGATAATATAGTCGAATTTAGCAACCTTAATTTTGGGTCATATGTGTTTTTACTAAAAGCACGAAGTGGTCAACAATTGTTGGGTGATCCTATAGCCTACTCTTTTTCAATTCAAAGACCTTGGTATTTTTCATATACCGCCATAGGCGCATACTTCTTGCTACTGGTTTTGATTTCATTAACTATCAATAATCTCTACACAAGTTTTTATAAAAAGCAACAAACCCGTTTTATTGAAGACACACAAAAAGAACTTGCGCTCAAGGAACTTGCCAATACAAAAGCCTTAGTTGAAGCCAAAAACGAACAACTCAGCCAACGCATTGAAAACAAAAATCGTGAACTCGCCATTTCAACAATGAGTATGATTAAAAAGAACACCCTTTTGGGTTCTATTAAAGATGATCTTATCAAAATTGAAAATGTTTCTCAAATTAAATCTGTGATTCGTTCTATTGACAACAGTATAAACAATGAAGATGATTGGAATTTCTTTGAGGAGGCATTTAATAATGCTGACAAAGATTTTCTGAAGAAAATTAAAGACATACACCCCAAACTTACTCCGAATGATTTGCGTCTTTGTGCCTATTTACGGCTAAATTTATCATCAAAAGAAATTGCATCCCTTCTCAACATATCATCAAAAAGCGTTGAAATTAAACGTTACAGACTGCGTAAACGGATGAATCTCGACCATAAAACAAATTTAATAAGCTATATTCTCTCTGTATAGTAAGCCCCCCTCTTTCTCTTTACCTATACAATACCTATACAATATTGCCTCAAAGTATTTAATCAACAAAAATTATCAGGTTAAATCACACAATTCTCTCTTTTAGACCTCTTTTATTGTCAGGTATATAAATTGTATAGTCCAGAATTGTGGGAATACCAATCCCCTCTATATATATTTAGGCTTCAAATTAATTCATATTAAACAAACAATAATGAAACAATTTTTTAACCTTATTCTGATTCTGTTTTTTGGAATCTTTGGTTTTGCTCAAAATGGAACCATTTCGGGTTCTGTTGTCGACGCAGACACGCAACAACCGCTGCCTGGGGCATCAGTGGTTGTCAAAGGGACCAGCAACGGGACAACAACTGACTTCGATGGTAACTTTACCTTAAACAATGTCACATCCGATGACGTAGTAGTTGTTAGCTACCTTGGCTACACAGACTATGAAGTGTTGGTTGGTAGTGCCTCTAACCTAAACGTATCACTAGCTTCTTCCTCTAATGAATTACAAGAGATTGTTGTTGTAGGATACGGAACACAAACCAAAAAAGAGGTGACAGGCGCCGTAACTGTTTTAGGCGCTGAAAGCATAAACAAATTAAACCCCACTCGAGTAGAACAAGCGCTCCAAGGGCAAGTTTCTGGTGTAAATATCACCTCTGGATCTGGAGCTCCCGGAAGTGGATTGAACATACGCATACGTGGTATTTCCACTAATGGTGACAACCGCCCCCTCATACTTGTAGACGGAAACGTTATCGAGGATTTATCTGTTTTGAACCCTAAAGACATTGAAAGTATCAATGTTATCAAAGATGCCACTGCCGGTATTTATGGGGTACGTGCTGCCAATGGGGTCATCTTAATCACAACAAAGTCGGGTGTGAAAAACACCGACCTCAAGTTGGAATTAGACACCTATTTCGGGATTCAATATACCAGCCGATTTATGGATCTGATGCCTTCTTCCCAATTCGCACTATATACCAATGAAGTAGCGGGTTACAATGTATTTGGAAGCTTCCCTGCTATCAACACAGACTGGCAAAAACAAGTAATTGATTTTGCGCCTGTTTTAAGCACAAACGTTTCAGCTTCCGGAGGAACAGAAAAATCGACCTATTCAGCTAGTGTGTCCTACTTATATCAAGACGGTATTGTTGGTTTGGACAAGTCTAACTACAATCGTTTGACAGCACGTTTAAACTACCAGTACGATGTTCTCGATAATTTGAAAGTGAATGCTTCGGCTATTTACACCCATTCATTGAAGAACAACCTTCCTGAGGGAGGGATTGGCTCAGTATTGTACAGCGCCATCAACATGGATCCTAGTTATCCAGTATACAACACGAACGATTTTGATGCGGTAGCGAATCCAAATTCTTATGCATATGCCAATTCAGTAGCTGCTTTTGAAATTATCAATCCCGTAGCACAAATCAATAGCTCACACAACACCATTTTGGTTGATAAAATCAGCGCCAACGTTGGTTTTGACTACAATCCATTTGATAATATCACACTGAGTTCTAAGTTTCAGATGAACCACGCCAACGTGCTGTATGATATTTTCCAACCCATAGTGAACTTTGGTAGAAATAAATCCGCTAACAGAACCAAAAACAGAGTTACTGATCACGGAGATGTATATGATGATTATACTTGGGATAACTATTTGACGTATGAAAATTCATTTGCAGATAAGCATCAACTAAAAGTGTTACTTGGAACATCTATTTTTCAAACCAAAGGATTCTTCTACGGTTATCAAGGTGACGAGTTGGTCAATGGCCTAAATAGTGTTGATGTTGCAACTATCGAAAACTTGGTTCCTGAAAACGTATTGCCAAGGTACAATGCGGATCAGATTTCGAAAGGTCAAAATGAATTTGATACTCGACTTGCTTCTGCCTTTACCCGTGTGCAATATAATTACGAAAACAAATACCTCCTTTCAGGAGTTGTCCGTAGAGATGGTTCTTCTAAGTTTTCACCTAAGAACAAATATGGAATTTTTCCATCTGGTTCTTTCGGATGGAACATCTCTGAAGAAGACTTTTTCTCAAGTTCTTTCATAAGCAACTTGAAACTTAGAGCTAGCTACGGGGTGATTGGTAACGACCGCATCAGTGATTTCGTTTATATTTCTCGTCTTGATGGTGAAGGGGTTTACAGTGACAACGATGAAGTTGATGAAACTGAATTGCTCATTGGGGTTGCAGAAGGTCAACTTTCGAACCCATCTGTAGTTTGGGAGAAGCAAAAAACAACCAATATCGGTCTTGATCTCTCGCTTTTCAACAGCAGCCTAAACATCTCATTCGATGCTTACGAGCGTGAGACAGAAGACCTATTGATAGAAGCCCAGATTTCCGGACTTTTAGGAACTGCCGCGCCTGGCTCAAGAGCACCCTTTATCAACGCAGGTACTGTTTCCAATAAAGGATATGAGTTGAGCCTAGCATACAATGGCAATGTTGGGGATAACCTTGATTTTAACTTTGGCTACAACGTATCTACTGTTGAAAACGAAGTACTGTTTGTGGAAAGCGAAAACGGCTTCCAACAAGGTGGTGACTGGGGCGTAGGTCTTGGAATTATTCCTTCTCGTATGGAAGCTGGATATCCATTGGGTTATTTCTACGGATACAAAACAAACGGGGTTTACCAAAATCAAGCCGAAATTGATGCGCTAGACGCCCAAGCTTTTAACGAGGATGGAGAAAGTGTTGATTACCACAAAGGTGCCAAAGTAGGTGATCTCAAATTTGTTGACATGAATGGCGATGGAACCATATCTGATGATGACAAAACTTATATTGGTGACCCACTACCAGATTTGACAATGGGCTTCAACTTTGGAGTACGATTCAAAGACTTTGACTTCAGTGCTTCTGCCTATGCTTCTATCGGTAATGACATGGTTCGCGACTACGAGCGTCAGGCAGCAAACACCAACCGCGGCACTTACATGTATGACAGATGGCGTGGTGAAGGAACCGGAAACACGGTGCCTAGAGCTTCAGATGGGTCTTCAATCAACAACATGAACTTCTCTGATTTTTACGTGGAAGATGCCTCTTATTTAAGAATTCAAAACGTACAGTTGGGCTATACGGCCAATGACGGAATTATCAATCGTTTGGGTCTAGAATCTTTACGCATGTATGTTTCTGCCAACAACTTGTTTACGTTTACCAACTACAACGGCTTTGACCCTTCTGCAAGTGGAGGAAGCCCCCTTGGAGCAGGTATCGACAAAGGTTTTTACCCTGTTTCTCGATCATTTTTATTCGGTTTAAATGTTAAATTATAACTAGTAACTATACTACAATGAAAAAATTAATCACACTAGGAATCGCGTTAGTTTTCGTCCTTACAACCGCTTGTGACGACTACATTGAAGTCGAGCCAAAAGGGCCTGTTGCCGAAACTTATTTTAACTCGGCTGAAGACTATGACAAAGCTTTAATTGGCGCATATGACCTTTTACAAGCCACTTTTTGGGGCGTTCAAACAGCAGCGATTGCATCCCCAGACATTATCGCTGGTGGAGACCCTTTGAATTATGACCAACCCACCCTTCAGGATATTGATAAAATGATTCATACCCAATCAACATACGTGCAAATCCGTGACATATGGCAGTTGAGCTATGCAGGTATGAATCGTGCCAACTATTTGTTAGAATTTAAAGACAAATTGGATTTTGATGGTAAAGACAACATCGTAGGTCAGGCGTTGTTTTTGCGTGCTTATTACGCTTTTGAACTGGCCAAGTTTTTTGGAGATATTCCTCTATTGATTGATTCTAGTGTTACACCCAATAGAATCATGAACAAGCGTGTTCAGTTTGGAGATCAGTTCCAAGTCAATCGTGCAAGTGGAACAACTGAAGGCTCAGGCACCCCTGAGAATGCATATGCACTTATAGCGGAGGATCTCAAAGAGGCTGTTTCTCTGTTACCTGTTACACAAAGCCGTACGGGTGCCGCAACCAAAGGTGCCGCACAGGCATTGCTCGGGAAAGTTTATTTATACCACGCCACTTACGACAGTGAAAAATATGCGGAAGCAGCTGCACAATTCGACGATGTAATCGGAAGTGGGCAGTACCGTTTGTTGGCGCATGGGGCTGAGTTCAATAACATTTGGGAAGCCAGTTCAGAAAACGGTCCAGAATCTATTTTTGAGGTTCAATATACCAGTGTAGAAGGCGCTGGTTGGGGTTGTATCATTTGTAGTGAAGGCACCTACATGCCTAAGTTCAATAACCCAAGAGACTTCGCTGATCCAACTGGAAAATACTCAGCTGGATGGGGCTTTTCATTGCCTACACCCATGCTGTACGATGCATACAAAGCGGGAGATTCTCGTAGAGATTTGACGATTTTTGATGTACGTGCCTTGTCTGGTGGTGGAAGTGACTACAACGAGAGTCGTGAACACACAGGCTTCTACACAAATAAATATCTTGTCCACGCCGACAACGATGCGGATCGTAATGGTTCAGACCCGCTGAACTATGACAACAACTACCGTGCAATTCGCTATGCCGATGTGCTGTTGATGGCAGCGGAGGCTGAAGCACAAAGCGGTGACACCAACACAGCTATTGGCTACCTAAACCAAGTGCGCGCAAGAGCTTTCGGTAACAACAGCCAGGACTATACAGCTTCGGAAGGTTTGCTTACCGATGCGATTCTAAACGAACGTCGTCTTGAGTTGGCTGCCGAAGGACATTATTTCTTTGACTTGGTTCGCACCGGCAAAGCCAAAGCAGCTTTTGATGCTTATAATTCTTGGGCAGCGGGGGATTCTTCTCGTCCGTCTATTGAATACGAAAACGACAAAAACGAATTCCTTCCAATTCCGCTCGTAGAGCTTGAGTTGGCCAATGCACTAGATCGTTGGGGCCAAAACCAAGGATTTTAATCACTAAGATAACTTTAACTCAATTATTAATTTTTAAACACTTAAATTATGGATTTACTTAAAAAAGGATTCTATTTCCTATTAGCTGCAACTGTTTTGGTTGCTTGTTCAGATGACGACGACAGCGCGCCTGTTGGGCCAATCGACCCAGGAAACGGTGGTTCTGACCACCCACTAGCTGGTACAAGTTGGGTGTTAACACCTGCTGAAGGTTCATTAATTGTCGGACCAAACGCAACTGATGTTTGGTGGCAAAACTCTGCTGAAGACGTTGCTACAAGAGCATGTCTATTTGACGACGTGTACACTTTTAACGCAGACAACTCTTACTCTCAAGACATGCAAGACCAAACTTGGTTGGAAGGTGCTCCTCACGGAGCTGAAGCTGAGGGTTGTGGTGCCTTGGTTGCTCCATGGAATGGTTCTAACCCAGCTACTTGGTCTGCAGATAGTTCTACTGTAACTGTTGTTGGAGATGGTGCTTTCCTAGGGTTGGCTAAAGTTACCAACACTGATGAATCAGGTGATCCTGCTGATGACACAACTGTGTATAACTATTCTCTAGATGGTGACAACTTGACGATCACTATTAAAGGTTTCCATCCAGAGCCTGAAGCTACTTGGACATTCAAATTTACCAAGCAGTAATAGGATTCTTTAGTATTTCAAAAAACATACGGCTCTGGTGAGCCGTATGTTTTCTCTAAAAACAATATTTCACATTCCTTTTAACACGCCTATGAAACGCCTTCTAGCCCTGTTATTATTCACCAGTCTTTTGTCTTGTGGTGGCGATGATCCACAACCTGTAGACCCAACCACACCTATTGTTGATCCAAACACCCCGGTGGGTTCAGGCAACAATGATGTGTTGGTATGGTCAGAAGAATTTGACTACGAAGGAGAACCCGATAGTTCCATCTGGAGATTTGAGACAGGAAATGGTGATTGGGGTTGGGGCAACGGAGAGGTGCAGTATTACCAAAAGTCCAATCTTCAGGTTTCTGATGGGACCCTAAAAATTACTGCCAAAAAGGAAAAAAAAGGAAACTTTGATTACACCTCTGGCAGGATGAAAACCCAAGGAAACTACAGTTTTAAATATGGAAAGATGGAAGTCAAAGCCAAACTACCCGCAAGCCAAGGGACTTGGCCTGCCATTTGGTTGTTAGGTAACACCCATAGTTCTTTAGGTTGGCCTTATTGTGGTGAAATTGATGTCATGGAACAAAGAGGGAATGAGAAATCATATGTTCTAGGAACTACACATTGGAACAATGGCTCAACATATAGTCCGGCAAGTTATAGTAAAGACTCAAGTGATGTTGAAAATCTTGACTCTGAGTGGCATATTTACACCATGGATTGGACAGAAAATTACATTAAAATAGCTGTCGACGACGACTACTACTATCGCATCAATCTGAATGATAATTTACCATTTTTTTCACCTTTTTTCATCATTGTGAATGTGGCTATGGGAGGGACGTTAGGCGGATCTGTAGATCCTAATTTTACTGAGGACGTTATGGAAATCGATTACATAAGGGTATATCAGTAAATGCATGTGTATAAGACAGATGCGATTAGGTGTATAGTCTGCGTAGTGTTGTTAAAAAATCAGGTAGAGTATTAGTAGGGTCATACAGTCCATTTTGTCTAAACTTTAGCACTTATTATTGCAAACCTTTACATTAAAAGTTCTTAAAAATTTAATTTAAGAATACACCCCCCCTAAACCCTAATCAAACGCTTAACCAACTTATTTTAGGAGTTACATCATCAAAACAATATGACCAAAAAAACCCTTTTTATCGCTTTTGTAGTCTCGCTCGGAGGGTTTCTGTTTGGTTTTGATGCAGGCATTATTTCCGGGGTTATGTCTTATGCAGGCCCAGAGTTCAACCTCAACGATGCCCAAACCGGATGGGTGGTGAGCTCACCCTCATTTGCAGCCATGATCGCCATGCTGGTAGCTGGCAGGTTGAGCGATCGCATTGGTCGAAAAAAAATATTATTAGCAGTAGCTTTTCTGTATGCTTTCTCAGCGGTTACTTCTGCCTATGCGCTTTCCTACGAGTCCTTGTACCTGGCACGTATGGTTGGCGGTTTGGCTTTCGGCGCTGCTTTGGTATTGGCTCCCACCTACATAGCCGAGATTTCTACGGCTGAAAACCGTGGTACACTTGTTTCCATACAGCAACTCAATATCGTTCTTGGATTTTTTGCGGCATTTCTAAGCAATTACTATTTTAATGAAAGTTATGGTTCAGGAGGTTCTTTTCTGAACGACCAAAATATTTGGCGCTGGATGTTGGGCGTGGAATTTTTCCCCGCCATACTTTATTTTCTTTTGTTGTTTTTTGTGCCACGAAGCCCTAGGTGGTTATACACCCAAGGAGATTTTTCTCAAGCCCAATCGGTCTTGGAAAGTATTCACGGCTCAGAACAGGCGGCCATAGAAATCCAAGGAATCGAAAAAAATATATCAGAGAACAACCAACAAAATAAAACCTCTATTCGCGAACTCCTACATCCTTCCTTACGGTTTATCCTATTGGTCGGCTTAACCTTGGGAATTCTTCAACAAGTGACAGGAATCAACGCAATTTATTTTTACGCAACCTCTATTTTTAAGCAAACAGGAATTGGCACTGATGCAGCCTTTTCATCTGGGGTACTATTGAGTTTTACAACCGTATTGTTTACACTTATAGCGATGTATCTTATAGATCGTATGGGGCGCAGACCGCTGCTTATTGTAGGTATGACGGGCATTGCTGTCAGTTTACTGGTATGTTCATATGGCTTTAGCCAAGCCAAATACCATCTCACTGCAAACGAAATCACCCAATTGGATGGTATAGCGTCTTTTAAACTCGCCAAGTTTCAAAATCAAACCTATTATAGTGACGTCGCTTTTAAAAACGACATCAAAGAAGCCATAGGGAGTCAAGCTTTTGCCAAACATGAAGGGGCTATTTTGGAAGCTGCCATCGACATGAATGCGACCCTAGTATTGATAGGTATTTTGGGCTTTATCGCTTGTTTTGCTTTTTCATTGGGTCCAGTAATGTGGGTCATGCTTTCAGAACTCTTCCCCAACCGTTATCGCGGATTGGCGATTGGGGCGATTGGTTTTGTCAACTCTTTTGCCAGTTGGACCATACAACAGATTTTCCCATGGGAATTATCCAATTTAGGCAGCGCCATCACGTTTTTGATATATGGCTCTCTTGCCGTAGTGGGGGTAATCTTGTTTGTACGCATACTCCCTGAAACTAGAGGAAAGTCCCTAGAGCAAATTGAGAGAGAACTCGTAACGGCAACTAGCTAAAATTTTCTCAAAGTGAAAAAAAAATACTCACGTATTGCCGCATTGTTAGTCATGTTTTTGAGTACAGCCTACGTGGGTTTTGATAACAAAATGAATCCCATAAATATGGACGGTCCTGTACGTGTAACCCTATCCTATAACAACGGCCAACACAGCCTTTTGGTCAATGACAACCCCTTTTACATCAACGGAGCCGGTTTGGAGTTTGGTAATATTGCGGCACTGGCCAAACACAGAGGCAACTCTTTCCGAACCTGGCGTACCGAAAATGGGCAACAAAGCGCAGTAGAAGTTTTGGACGAGGCTCACAAATATGGTCTCAAGGTCACTATGGGCATTGAAGTGGCACGTGAGCGTCATGGTTTTGATTACAACGACACAGAGGCGGTAGCTGCCCAATTAGAGCGAATCAAGCAAGAAGTGGTGGCACTTAAAGACCACCCGGCTTTGCTGATTTGGTCGATAGGAAACGAACTCAACCTTCGTTATACCAACCCCAAAGTATGGGATGCGGTCAATGACATTTCAAAAATGATTCACCAAATAGACCCTAACCATCCAACAACAACTACGCTAGCCGGGATCTCTCGTCGTGAAGTGGCAGAAATCAAAGACCGCGCTCCGGATTTGGACATCCTTTCTTTTCAGGTGTATGGAAAGCTCGAACAGCTTCCCAAACAAGTTCGTGACTACGGTTGGGAAGGGCCTTATATGGTTACCGAATGGGGCGCTACAGGACATTGGGAAGTTCCCAAAACCTCTTGGGGCGTTCCCATTGAAGAGAACAGCACAGTTAAGGCAGCAAATTATTTGAAACGTTACCAAAATAGCATTCAAAAAGACAGTGCCCAATGTATAGGCTCATATGTCTTTTTGTGGGGGCAAAAACAAGAGCGTACGCCCACTTGGTACGGAATTTTTACTGAGGACGGCAGTGCTACTGAGTCTGTGGATGTCATGGAATATTTGTGGAGTGGGGAATGGCCTCAAAACAGAGCCCCTCAAATCCAATCTTTCCTGCTGAACGGACAAGATGCTTATAGCAACGTGAAACTTGTTGCAAGCCAAACCTATCAAGCCCAGGTAAAGAGTACTGATATTGATGGAGATGATTTATCCTACTCTTTTGAAATCCTCCATGAAAGCACAGATCTGAAAGACGGTGGTGATTGGGAACAGCGTCCCGATGCTGTAGGGTGGAAAAGAAAAATATTAAATGAAGGAGTGATGGAATTTTCGGTACCCGAAACAGAAGGTGCCTACCGAGTTTTTGTCTATGTACACGATAACAACCAACATGTTGCTACAGCCAACATTCCTTTTTTAGTAAACAAAAATGTAAAACAATAATGTCAGTGGTTAATGAATATCACTGACAAAAAATTATAAGACACAAATGTATATTGGCCAGACAGAACGTAAGGTTAATTCACGTCCAACCGGCGGAGATTTAGTAAAAATCGATGGAGAATGGTTCTACAAAATCAGTAATGTAGATAACATGCCTCCCTTCTTTATGAGTATTGTCAGTGATGCCAATCACTGGATGTTTATCGCAAGCAATGGAGGCTTATCTGCCGGAAGAAAAGACTGTAACCAGTCCCTATTTCCCTACTACACGGTAGATAAAATCACAGAAACATCAGAGACTACAGGGAGTAAAACCATATTGAGAGTTGAAGTTGATGACAAAACCTATTTGTGGGAACCTTTTTCGGTCTACACCAACCACTTGTACAACCTTGAAACCAACCTGTTTAAAAGCGAGTATGGCAACACTTTGATTTTTGAACAAATCAATCATGACCTAAATCTTACGTTTCGTTACCAATGGAGTTCAAGCAATAAGTTTGGTTTCGTGCGTCAGGCGACGCTGACCAACTCAGGGGACAGTACTCGTGTAATTCATGTCTTGGACGGCATCCAAAATTTGGTTCCATACGGAGTCGAGGCGGATTTGCAAAACAGCAAAAGCAACTTGGTGGATGCTTATAAAAAATGTGAACTCGAAAAAGATTTAGGACTTGGTATCTATGCACTTAGTGCCATTATTGTTGACCGTGCCGAACCGAGTGAAGCACTCAAAACCACTACAGTATGGTCCACGGGTCTTGACAAGCCCACCTATTTACTCTCTTCTTTCCAATTAGAAGCTTTTCGAAGAGGCCAGAAGCTAACGGAAGAGTGGGAAAACAAAGGAGAAAAAGGTGCCTTTTTCATTGCAGACACATTGAGACTCGACAAAGGCAGCCAAAAAACTTGGTATGTTGTGGCAGAGGTCAATCAGTCCATGATAGGCATACGTGCTTTGGCGGATGCCATTAAGAGTGGTGATATTATCGATCAACTTCATACCGACATAAAAGCCGGTACTGAGAAGCTCATCAGGCTGTGTGCTGCCTCTGACGGTCTTCAAAAAACGGAAGACAAGCGTACCACCATGCGTCACTTTTCTAATACGCTGTTCAACATCATGCGTGGTGGAATTTTTGATGACAACTACCAAATTGAAAAGGCAGATTTTTTAGATTATCTACAAAAAGCGAATAAAGAGGCCTTCGTACAACACCAAGATAAGTTTGATCAACTCGGTGATATTTTTGACCTAAGCCAATTGACAGCTACCTTAAAAAAGATTCCTTCTGTAACCATACAGCGTTTGAGTGCGGAGTACTTACCATTAAAATTTAGCCGTCGTCATGGAGATCCAAGCCGTCCGTGGAACTGGTTTTCGATCAATACCCAAAATGAAAATGATGGTTCCAAAATTCTAGATTATCAAGGGAACTGGCGCGATATTTTCCAGAATTGGGAGGCGCTTGCGCATGCCTATCCCACGTTTATAGAGGGGATGATTTTCAGGTTCTTAAACGCATCAACATTCGACGGCTACAACCCATACAGGGTGACCAAAGATGGCTTTGATTGGGAAATTATTGAACCGCACGATCCGTGGTCATACATAGGCTATTGGGGGGATCATCAGATTATATATCTTTTGAAGTTTTTAGAGTTTGCCCAAAAGCACCATCCCGGCAAGCTCGCATCTTTTCTTCACGAAGAGCGTTTTGTATATGCACATGTACCCTACATTATCAAACCCTACGACGAAATCGTAGCCAATCCAAAAGACACCATCATTTTCGACAGGCCTTTGCATGATCAAATAGACCGTCAAAAGACTGAATTAGGTGCGGATGGTGCCTTGCTCAAAGACCCTAGCGGTGGTGTGTACCACGTCAATATGTTGGAGAAATTGTTAGCCACTGTTTTGGCAAAAATGTCAAACTTTGTTCCTGAAGCGGGCATATGGTTGAACACCCAACGTCCTGAATGGAATGACGCCAACAACGCCCTTGTTGGAAACGGTACCTCCATGGTGACCTTGTATTATATGCGTCGCTTTTTCAAATTCTTTGACAACTTAATTTCGTCTATTGACAAAGACCAAACTGCGGTTTCTAAAGAATTGCATGTGTTTTTCCAAAACATCACCCAAAGCCTATTGAAACATGAATCTTTGCTCAATCATTCCATAAGTGATGCGGATCGCAAAGCGGTTGTGGATGCATTGGGGCAAGCAGGAAGTCAATACAGAAGCCAAATTTATCAAAATGGGTTCTCTGCAGAAACCGCATCCATTGACACTGTTGACTTAAAAGAATTTGTCAGAGTAAGTTTGGCTTTCGTTGACCAGTCTATTACAGCCAACAGACGCGCAGATGGACTCTATCATGCCTACAACCTTATCTCTTTTAACGAGAATCAAGGAGTCTCAATAGCCTACCTGTCCGAAATGTTAGAAGGTCAAGTGGCTGTGTTGAGCTCAGGCTATCTGGCTCCAGAAGAAGCACTAGAAGTGCTAAATCAGATGCGCCAGAGCAAAATCTATCGTAAAGATCAAAACAGCTATATACTTTATCCCAACAAGTCTTTACCTCGATTCTTTGAGAAAAACAACATTCCGAAGAAAGCGGTAGAAAACTCCAAACTGCTATCTCAACTGTTATCAGACAACAACAAACAGATCGTACAAAAAGACAGTGCTGGAGCCTATCACTTCAACGGTAATTTCACCAATGCCAATAGTCTTGAGGCTGCTTTGGCAGGACTTGACAGTCAATACAAAGCGCTAGTCAAACAAGAGGGCACTCAACTCATGAACCTTTTTGAGGATCTATTCGATCATAAGTCATTTACGGGAAGGTCAGGAACTTTCTTTGGTTTTGAAGGTTTGGGCTCTATCTACTGGCATATGGTCTCTAAATTGGCCTTGGCGGTCCAGGAGGCATTGTGGGCTTCTATTGCAGAACAAGCACCCAAAGAAACCATTGCTGCGCTTCGTGAGCACTATTATCAAGTAATAGATGGTATTGGGGCACACAAAACACCTCAAGATTATGGTGCTTTTCCTACAGACCCATACTCCCACACCCCGGCCGGAAGAGGCGCTCAACAACCCGGCATGACAGGACAGGTCAAAGAGGATATTATTTGTCGTTGGGGTGAGTTTGGTGTTTCTGCTAAAGAAGGGTTGTTACATTTTGACCCTCAAATTGTTCGTTCAGAAGAGTTTTTGGCCCAAGAGGAGGTCTTCGAATATTATGATGTTCACAACAACAAACAATCACTGGTAGTCCCTGCAGAAGCACTGAGTTTTACCTATTGTCAAATCCCGGTTGTCTATCACAACAACCACTCACAAAAAGGAATCGAACTCACTTTGGCCCACAACAAAAAAGAGTTTATCGAAGCCCATAACCTTGACAAAGATCAATCTCAAGCTGTCTTTGACAGAAGCGGGAAAATCCGACAGATTCACGTGTATTTTTAATATGAAAAAGTGGGTCTCACATAGAGCGTTAATTTTCATGCTATCGTTATTGATGG
>JBMYLY010000012.1:0-28946 GCA_049596815.1 Flavobacteriaceae bacterium
AGCCTCATAGGTATGCTGAATAACAGGTTTTCCATTCAAATCAGCCAGGAGTTTACCGGGAAAACGACTGGCCTGATAACGTGCCGGAATGGCTGCGATTACATTCATATTGCGAAAGTACGACAAATCAATCTTTGGAGAAGTAGTCTTCCCCAAAACCGATGAGATAGAGTTTGTCAGAGGCTCTTGTGATGGCGGTATACAACCACCTGTAATAGGCTATCGAAGGCCCCTCAGGCAAATAGGGTTGTTCTACAAACACCCGTTTCCATTGCCCCCCTTGGGCTTTGTGGCAAGTCACAGCATAAGCAAACTTAACTTGCAACGCATTAAAAAAGGGGTTTTTTTTCACCTCGGTATACTGTTTGTATTGAGGAAGATGCCCATAGTCTTGGCGTACTTGGGTGTAAAGCGAGTTGGACTGTTCAGCAGTCAGTGCGTGGGTTTCAGAATCCAAGGTGTCCAGTATGAGTACGGTATCGAAAGGAGGCTGATCATCATAGTCTACCAATCGCACTTGGACTTCGGCAAACTGAAACCCGTAGAGTTCTTTAAAAGCACTGATTCGCAGCACCTCCAACACATCGCCATTGGCGATAAACCCCGCCGAGCTATTTGTGGGCAACCAGAAATAGTTGTTTTTTACGACCATCACCAAATCTCCCACTGCCAAAGCATTTTCGAGACCCATAATTTGCGTACGAATCTGGCGATTGTAAAGATTGGCTCTTTTGTTTGAACGAACAATGATGGTGGTTTCTGTCCTTCCCACCTCTCTGTATGCGTCTTCCAAAGCGCCTTGAATCTCATAACCGTCTAGCATTCGGACCACATCATCCGTTTGCTTAACCTCAAAGGAAAAAGAAGACCCAACACCCGATTGGATTATCTTACGCAAGGCAGTCGCATTGGTCAAAATGCCCGAATTGGATGACTGGCGCACCACTTCATTCAACTCAGACTCGTGCACGTCCAACTGGAATGAAGTTTCTAAAAAGGTTTTGTCCAAAGCCGGACTCAATTCTTGTTTTACGGGGGGCAACTGTGCTGTATCACCAACCAGTACCAATTTACAATCGTCTCCAGAAGAAACATACTCAATTAGGTCATTGAGTAAAGAACCATTTTCAAACAACTTGGCGTATTGTTGGTTGTCGGCGATCATAGAAGCCTCATCAACGATAAAAATGGTTTTTCGGTGTTTGTTTTTTTGTAGTTTGAATTTAATAGCCCCTTGTTTGTTCTGTTGGGCGAAATAAATGCGTTTGTGAATCGTATAAGCTTTGGAGGATGCATAATTAGACATTACTTTGGCGGCTCTTCCTGTGGGTGCCATGAGTACAATCCTAAACCCCATGGGCTTCAAAGACTTCATCCATGTGGCTATCAAAATAGTTTTTCCTGTTCCTGCATAGCCTTTGAGCAAAAACACAGCCTTTGAATTTTTAGCAGTCAGATAAGAAGAAAAAAGTTGTATTGACGACTGTTGACTGGTCGTTGGCGAATACGGAAATTGTTTGAATATTTGTTGGAGTAGCTTCATTGAAGAGTCGATATGGTAAAAGTAAGCGGTTTGGCTTTATCAATGTAAAAAAAATTGTAGTTTTGTTTGCATTCAAATGAATTACCTCTCATGAAAACCGGAATAAAAATTTTCCTTTGGGTTCTAATTGTGTTTTTCGCCTACAAAATTTATGACTCTATAAATGGACCCATCTCATTTAACCAAACCAAAACCGAACGCTACGCCAAAGTAATCTCTTCCTTGAAAGATATTGGAAGCGCACAGGTAGCTCACAAAAGTGTTCATGGATACTACGCCCAAGACTTTGAAAGTTTGGTAGCATTTGTCGACTCTGCCCAATATGTTTTGGTAGAAAAAAGAGACTCAAGCTACATGGAGTACGACCGTGTTTACCGTATTGATATGTTGCGAGAAGTGGTTGTGACAGACACCCTTGGGTTTGCATCTGTAAAAGATTCTCTCTTTGGAGATTCTGACCGATACAGAACCATGATGAATGTACCTATCGATGGTATTGAAGCTACATTTTCTATGAAAGCTGACATCCTTGACAAAAATGGTTACCGCGTGCCCGTATTTGAAGCCAAAGTTAGTAAGGACATTGTATTACATGACCAGGACGAATACTTACTTGCCCAGGAAAAAGAGTTGGTTTCTGTCGATGGTGTCAATGGACCTGAAATCATCATCGGCTCTCTGACCGATGTGAGCACCAGCGGAAACTGGCCCACCATATACGATGCCCAAGACGAATAATCATACAAACGCAAAAGCACCCGCATTGTCCATGCTGATTCATCAGTATGGACTTTCTTTTTTGATTTATAACCCTGCGAAAAAAGAAGCCAATGATCTCAAACACCATAGCTTTGAAAATGAACTTCCAGCAGACCAACTTCATGAAGCCATAAAAAACAAGCTTTTGGAGGCGGGTGTATTGGATCAGCATTTTTCAAAAGTTTCAGTTTGTGTATCCAATTCTTTATCGGCTTTTGTGCCCGATGCCATGTTTGACGGCACTCAAATGGAAAGCTATCTAAAACATCATGTAGACCTACGCCCCACAGATTTTATCACCCATGACAGGTTAGACACGCTAAATAAGGTTAATGTATATGTCCCCTTTGTGAATGTAAACAACATGCTTCTCGATGCTTTTGGTCGGTTTTCATATTTCCATGCAAGCTCTGTGCTGCTTAGTGCAATGGCAACCAAACATAAAAAGACAGAAAAGCATAGTTGGGTTTTGCATGTAGAGACCGGCTTGGCTTATTGTATGGTTTACAAAAAGGGGAACTTGATCTTTTACAATGCGTTTTCTTGGACAAACGAAGAGGACTTGCTCTACTACACACTAGCCGTGCGTAAAAGCCATAAACTATCCAAGTCAACTCTGTGGGTCAGTGGAAAAACATCCCCTGATGATGCATTCCAAAAACTCCTCTACAACTACCACGGGAATACTGAAATCATGCAGCCCAACACGAATTTGAACTATAAAAACCTAAAACTGCTTCACCCCCAGCATCACTTTTTACTATTAGAAACTCCGGCATGCGCATCATAGCCGGTACTCATAAAGGCAGAAGACTTGCCATCCCAAAAAACCTGCCCGTACGCCCCACCACTGACCGCGCGAGAGAAGCGCTCTTTAGTATTTTGAATCACAAATTTGATTTTAGTGACTGTCGAATTCTCGATTTGTATAGTGGTACGGGAAGTATCAGCTATGAGTTTTGCTCTCGTGGTGCTAACGATGTCACCTCAGTTGACAAGCACAATGCCTGTGTGCGATACATTAATCAAACAGCCAAAGAATTGGACATGCAGATAAAAGTATATAAAGCGGACAGCATGCACTATCTTGAGGGTTGTCATGGCAATTATGACATCATCTTTGCAGACCCGCCCTATGCAGAAGCCCAAGAGACTTTTAAAAAACTGATGGAGAAAATTTCAGATAGAGTGCTTTTAACCTCTGAAGGGCTGTTTGTTTTGGAACATAGCGAGCAATTGGATTTTTCAGGGGAACCATTTTTTGTGGAACAACGAAAATATGGAGGTTGTGTATTTTCTTTTTTTAGTACGTATGGCTAAGACTTGCCCGCTTTAAACAAATACTCTTTTTCTTCTTTTGTGAGGCTGGCATAACCCGATTTGCTTATTTTGTCAAGAATGGCGTCGATTTTAGCCTGATCGGATTGAGGGTGCGATTTTCCTGATTTTTTTCTGGGAGATTTATGAACTTTTCGAAGAGACGATTTTTTGTGAGTCAAGATTTGTTTTAAAAATTCCACACTTCTTGAAAACCAAGCGCCTAAGTCGTTGCCTCGGGTGTAGTTTTTTTGATATAAATAACCCCATAGCGCACCACCCAAGTGTGCCAAATGTCCACCTGCGTTGCCAACAGGAATTTGAATCAGATCGAGTATGACAAAAAACAAACCTATATAAATCAGTTTGATATTAAACACAAACAATCTAACCTCTTGTTGCGGCATATAGCTACACATAAAAATCAACACCGCCATCACGCCTGCTGACGAACCTATCAAATAGGGTGTTTGCCCAGAAAATACCGGAAAAAAATTGTAGGAGAAAACATAGACCAAGCCACCCAATAAAACTCCAACAAAAAAGGTATTGACAAACAGTTGTGGCTTAAACAAATTGATCATCATACGGCCGGCGAAATAAAGCAATACCATATTCCAGAAAATATGCCCCAATCCCGAATGCAAAAAACCATAAGTCAACAAGGTCCAAGGCCGCATCAGCAGCAAATCCAATCTGGAAGACAATTGAAACCAAGAAAACACACTGTCCATAGGCACCGAAAACAAAAACAACAAGGTGCGCAGCAAAAAGGGCACAACAAAACACAAAACCAAGACCGCAATCAAGCGCTCAACCACGGAAAATTGTGCGTATCTGTATTGTAGTTGTTGAAAGAATGTCATAGGTCCCAACGGTTGTTTCTAAATTGTTGTTTTTTCCAGTACCACATCATGGCAAATCCAGTCACTGCACCGCCCAAATGCGCAAAGTGTGCTATAGGGCCCATGGAATACGAGGTAAATCCAAAAAACAGATCACTCACCAAAAGAAGTGGCACAAAGTATTTTGCCTTTATAGGGATGGGCAAAAAGATAAGCATCAGTTCAGCATTGGGAAAAAGGAAGGCAAAAGCTACCAAAACCCCATACAATGCACCAGAGGCACCTACCATTTTTACATTAAACAATGTTTGGTTGTTGGCAAGCATATCATAAATAGCGCTGCGACCATAACCGTCTTGCATGAGTTGAGCTACAATCTCCTGGATCTGATAATGATACATCAACAACTGTAGTGCAGCAGCACCCAAACCCGTGGAAAAGTAAAAAAACAGGAACTTGTTTTTCCCCCACATCTGTGCCAAGGGCGCTCCAAACATCCACAAACCAAACATATTGAAGAGTATGTGGTTAAAATCCCCATGCATAAACATATGGGTCACAATCTGCCATGGTTGAAAAAGATCATTTTTAGGGTAATGCAAAGCCAATAAGTCGTAGGCGATGTTGTCGATAAACATAGACCCTACAAAAAATATCAGATTGATGATTATCAACTGTTTAATGATATCCGGCAAATTCCTCATACATTAAATTTTTTATCTATCTGCTCTGCAGAAAGAACGACAAAGATAGGAGTTCCATCAGGACAGCGGTCGGGAGTCTGACAAGCAAACAAATCATCTATCAAACCTGTTTGAGCTGCAGTATGCAACTCAACACCAGAACGAACAGCGCCAAATTTGGACAATATTTTTGCCAAATATTGTTTCATGTTATCGACCCCTGTTTGGGGTTGTTGTTGTAAATCGTCTAACAGGGTTTCCAAAAAAACAGGTATTTGGTCGGCAGTAATGCTGGTATGCACGGAGGTAACTTCAACACTATCCGCCTCTACTTTACCAAAAGAAAAACCCATCAGCTCCAAATCTTTTTGATGAGGCAAAAACAAAGCCAAAGAAGCTTGATTCATTGGAATTTGCACAGGAAAAGCAAGAATTTGCGCAGGAACACTACGTGCGTCGACTTGTTGCAAAAGACGCTCATACAACACCCGCCTGTGCGCACGTCCTTGATGCACAATCAGCATCCCCGATTTGGTGGTCGAGACAATGTATTTGTTACGGAATTGAAAAGCGGGCGCTTGGTGGTGTGTCACATCATTGTCAAAAAGAGAAGCGGAAGTTATGGGAATAGATACATCTTCCAAGCCCTCGTATAGGGCAGTCCAACTCTGTTTGGCTTTGGATTGGTTTTCAAAAGGGTTGAAAGTACTGTCAACTTCAACTCGAGGGGCATGTGAGGGAGGTGGCGCTCCTACAGGAATCTCCAGTTCTTGGCTGTGTTCAAAATCCAAGCTCGGTGCAATGCTAAACTGCCCCAAACTGTGTTTGAGTGCAGCGCGCAAAATGGCATATAGAGTGTGATCATCCTCAAACTTGACCTCGGTTTTTGTCGGATGTATGTTGATGTCAATTGTTTGCGGGGGGACATCTAAATACAATATATATCCGGGTTGCATATTGGGGGCCAACAGGCCTTCATAAGCGCTCAACACCGCATGATGCATATAGGGGCTTTTGACAAAACGGCTATTGACAAAGAAAAACTGTTGTTGTCTGGATTTTTTAGCAAATTCAGGCTTGTAGACAAATCCGCGTAGTTGAACCACCTCAGTTGTTTCATTGACAGGAACCAATTTTTCATTGGTGTTTTTACCAAAAACCTGAACAATACGTTGGCGCATATTGGTAGGCTCCAACTGGAACAACAGAGTGTCATTATTATAAAAACCAAACCCTAATTCACAGTGAACCAACACCACACGTTGGAATTCATCGATGATATGACGCAGTTCAACCGCATCAGATTTGAGGAAATTGCGTCGAGCAGGGATGTTATAAAACAAGTTTTTAACGGCAATAGAACAACCTTTGTCAGTAGCTACGGCTTGCTGATCTTGAACCTCGGAGCCTTCGATAGAAATTTCAGTACCCAAACTATCTTCTTGTATTTTAGTTCTCAATCGCACCTGAGCAATCGCAGCGATACTGGCCAAGGCTTCACCTCTAAAACCCTTGGTGGAAAGCTCAAAAAGATCTTCTGCTTTTCTGATTTTTGAGGTGGCATGTCGCTCAAAACACATACGGGCATCAGAAACACTCATCCCCGTACCGTCGTCTATCACTTGAATCAGCGTTTTACCACCATCTTTGATAATCAGCTTGATGTTTTTTGCACCTGCATCTATGGCGTTTTCCAGCAATTCTTTAACCACAGAGGCAGGTCGCTGCACCACTTCTCCGGCTGCTATCTGATTGGCCACATGATCGGGCAACAGTTCAATGCGATCTGCCATGTTTATTGTTTAAAAATAGAAAGGTCAAAATCAAGCACATAAAGCACCAACATAACCAATATGGCTAGTATTATATAAAACAACTTGCTAAACCCCCTATTTCCTCGCGTCCGGCTGTAAGCCCTGGCTTCACGCCAATGGGCGCCAAAGTCGTTGGAGTTGGGCATGTCACGGTACTTGGAAAAAGTAGCGTCAAAATCATAGGGATTTTGGTCTTTTTTTCCTTTAAAATAGCGCGGGGTGTAGTTGTAGCGCCGGTTTTGTCTTTGCTTAAAAAAATTGATGCGCACGAAGTCTATATCATGGGATTATAAGCTCATTCAAAAGTACGAAATGCAACGAATTTATCCACATGCAATCATTGTGTATCTTAGCGCCTGATGAAAATTGAAAACAGCCTACAGTTAAAAAAGCTTTTGGAAAGCCCCCAAAAGGTAGTTATTGTTCCTCATAAAAGTCCCGACGGAGATGCCATGGGGAGTTGTTTGGGGTGGAAACATTTGTTAAACAAATTGGGCCACACCACAACCGTTATCAGCCCGGATCAGTATCCTGATTTCTTAAAGTGGATTCCTGGCAGTGACCAGGTGATGATTTATGAGGAAAGCACCGAAAGTGCTCAAAAACTTCTTGCTGAGGCCGACTCCATTTTTGTACTCGACTTTAACACCTTACAGCGTATTGGGGACATGGGGGAGTTTATAGGGATATGTAAGGGAAAAAAAGTAGTCATCGATCACCACCGTGAACCCGACGGTTTTGCTGATTTGTTGTTTTCGTATCCTGAACTCGGTTCTACTTGTGAGCTGGTGTATCATATTATAGAAGCTCAGGGTTATTCGCATCTTCTAGACAAAAACATAGCCACCGCTTTGTATGTGGGTATCTTAACAGATACAGGGTCTTTTCGTTTTCCCTCTGTTACCCCTACAACCCACAGAGTAGTTGCGGATTTGATTGAGAATGGCGCCAACCACAGTGACATTGCCGATAAAATCAAAGACACCGCCAGCCTAGGCAGGCTTCAGCTATTGGGAATTGCCTTGAATAACTTACACTATGATGAATCGCTTAGAACCGCTTATATTACACTCAGTTCTGAAGAACTCCTATCGTGCGATTACCAAAAAGGAGATACTGAGGGTTTTGTCAATTATGGACTGTCCATAGCTGGATCTGTGCTTGCAGTCATCATGATTGAAAACAAAAAAGAAGGGTATATCAAAATGTCATTTCGCTCCAAAGGTGCATTTTCAGTCAATGACTTTGCCAGGGCCCATTTTAACGGCGGCGGACATCACAACGCAGCAGGAGGCCGTTCTGAAATGACCCTCGAAGAAACTGTCAACCATTTGCTTCAAAAACTCGACCAATGCCGGGAAGATTTGCAAAACGCCTACTCGTAGTAACACTTCTCCTTACACTGCACGCTTGTACACAGCGAGAGGCAAGAAGGCCCGTGAATACATCTGTAAGTTCGAAAGTTGAAGACTCCGTGTCGAAAAATCGCGCACAACTGGCTTATGAAACCGAAGTGCTGGAAAACTGGGTAGCACAACAGAACATGCCTTACACCCAAACTTCTTATGGAGTTTGGTATTACCTTGACCAAAGCGATGTTTCACAAATCTTTATCGATTCAACTTCGTTACCCACGCTCTACTTGAACATGTTGCGGTTGGACGGCACACCCTATTACGAGCCCACACGAATAGAAAACCCATTGACAAACCAATCTGTTCCATCGGGGATTCTGCAAGTGATGAAAGAAATTCCAGTGGGCCTAGAAGCCACCGTGGCTATGCCTTCTGCCCTTGCTTTTGGCGCCACAGGTGACGGAGAATTAATTCCACCCAACACTCCGTTGGTTGCCCGTATTTTTATAACTTTAAACACTCAAAAAAACAACCCATGATGAAATCAATACATCTACTTACCGCCATCGTTTTTTTAACTGCCAGCGCATGTGACAGCAAGCTCGAAGATGGACTTTATGCCAATATCAACACCAACAAAGGTGAAATCTTTGTTGATCTTAGCTTTGAGCAAACCCCTGTGACCGTAGCTAATTTTGTTTCACTTAGTGAAGGAACCAACAATCAGGTTGACAAAGCCTACAGTGGAAAACCTTATTATGACGGTTTGAAGTTCCATCGTGTAATTAAAGATTTTATGATTCAGGGAGGCGATCCGTTTGGAACAGGCTCCGGAGGTCCCGGCTACGCCTTTGACGATGAGTTTGTAGAAACTCTAAAACACGATGGCCCAGGCGTGTTGTCCATGGCCAACAGCGGACCAGCTACCAATGGGAGTCAGTTTTTTATCACACACAAAGAGACCCCTTGGCTCAACGGAGGACATACGGTTTTTGGTAGGGTTGTCAGTGGTCAGGAAGTGGTAGACTCCATTGCACAAAACGACACCATCATAAGTGTAAAAATCGTTCGTAAAGGAAAAGCCGCAAGAACCTTTAACGCCCCTTCAGTTTTCGATAATTATTTTGCCGAAAAAGACAAAGTAAAAAATGACAAAGCTGATGCCTTGACCAAACTGAAAGAACAAGCACAGTTTACAGAAAGTGGTCTTGGATATGTGATCACAGAAGCAGGCTCTGGAGAAGCTGTCAGTGCAGACAAAACCGTCAATACCCACTATGCAGTCTACTTTGAGGATGGCAGTCTATTGGACACCAGTATCAAATCTGTTGCGGAAGCCTACAATATGGTAAATCCGAAAAGACCCTACCAGCCCATACCAGCGCAAGTAGGACCCGAAGCCCGTATGATTAAAGGCTTTAAAGAAGGATTAAGCCTTCTGAAAGTCGGTGACAAAGCCACACTGTACTTGCCTTATGACTTGGCATATGGAGAAAGTGGAAATCGTGGCATTCCTCCCATGTCCAACCTGATTTTTGAAGTCGAGATTGTTTCTACCCAAGAGTGAAAACTTTTCGGTTTTTCGCCTTTTTATTGATTCCACTATGGTTCTTCCTGCAGTGGGTTGCCGAATACAGCACTTGGATTGACACTTGGTACGCCAACGGCCTCTACAAATGGTTAAGCCCTTTTACCTTGGCATTGACCGCATGGGTTCCTTTTTCTGTTGGTGATATTTTTTACATCGTTGTCATCCTTTATTTATTGTTTGAGCTGAAACATTTGCCCAAATGGTTTCGTTGGAAAAGATTGGTGCGTGCCTTAGGCATTCTCAGCATAATACTATTGGTGTTTCACATCCAATGGGGTTTGCATTACCACCGCACCTCTCTTTCTAAAAAATGGAATCTTAAAACCAACTACTCTGTTGAGGAGCTAAATAACCTTACCCAAAATTTGATAAACAAAAGCAATCTGATTCACACCCAATTGGTTTCAGATTCTACAGTGGGTGTAACGGTTCCTTACAGCCAAGACAAACTTTTAAACATAGCTACTCGTTCCATTCAAAAATCTTTCGATTACCCAAGGCAGAACATCAAAGCGTCCTTGTTGAGCATGCCGCTCACATATATGGGTTACAGCGGATATCTCAATCCCTTTACGCTGGAAGCACAAGTCAATAACAAGCAACCCAAATTGCGGATTCTCACCACTGCCACACACGAAATCGCCCATCAACTTGGCTATGCGGCTGAAGAAGAGGCCAATTTTGTTGGAATCAGTGTTGCCATGAATGCCGATGATGCCTATATGCGTTATGCAGGACATACGTTGGCGTTGCAATACTGTCTGCGTGCATTGCGTAAAAGTGATATGCAGTTATTTGAAAAGGCGGTAAGTCAAATGAACACAGGTATTCTGAAAAACTATCAAGAAATACAAGCGTTTTGGAGCTCCTATCAAAACCCTCTTGAACCACTTTTTAAAAAAACCTATGACCAGTATCTAAAAGCCAACAACCAAACTGCAGGCATTGCGAGCTACAATTTGGTTGTCGGATTGTTGTTACATGAATTTACAGAAAATCAGTCCACCACAAAGGGCGCACCTGCAGCCTCTAGCTTTTCAGCCAACTGATCTACTTGCTGTACAAATCGATCTATTCGAGGTTGCAATTCCTCAAAAAGCTGTGAGGCCATGGCAAAACTTTCCATATGCAAAGTCGTAGGGCCGTATGAGTTGCCCATCAAGCCGTTGGCAGCGAAATAGAGTCTGTACTGCAGGGTGGGTTGTTCTTTTTCCCCCACTTCAGCCTTGGCAGGACTGCCCTCTAGTGCTTTTTTGATTGCAATTTTTTCATCTCGCAATTTGTATACCTCTGCGGTTAGTGACTCTTTATTGCTTTCGGTAAACCTGAGTGCTTTTTCGAGTTTGGCAACACGCTTGGCGGCTTTTTCAAAATAATGTTCCGCCAAATCCACAGACTTATTCAAATCCAAAAGTTGTTGAACATATGTGTCTCTTTGCTTACTCAGCGGATTGTCCAAAATATTTTCTCGAATGCGCTCGACTTCAAAACTTTTGGCGTCAGCCAATGGGGTAACCACACCTCCTACTCTTTGATACAAGGCCACTTGATAGGTGCCGGGTGCAACGTGCAGGCGCCATGCGTTGATGTTTTCTCGCTTGGAGTCCGGGTCAACAATCGTGGTGTAAGGTTTTTTAAGATCCCAACTCACCCTATGAATTCCTTTTTTGAGGGGTGCTGTTATGCGATCTACCACATTGCCCGCCATATCTGAGACGACCAAAAGCGCCTCTGCTTTGGACTCAGCCATTTCTGCATCCAGAGCCTCCCAACCTGGGAATGTGATGTCACCATCTTTGATTTTCTTTTCCTTTTTCTGCCTTTGGGCTTTGATAGATTTGTGACCCTCTTTGATATAATAAGTGAAAAGAGCCCCATAATCGGGATTTTTAGCAATATAAAAAGAAGCTCCTTGGCTAGAAGTACCTCCACGAATGGGATTGTACTGGAGTGCTTTGCGTGGTTCAAACAGCATTGCATGATCCGTCACACTATTTGGGTTTATGTCTCGCAATGGGCTGTAGTCATCCAGAACGTAAAAACTGCGTCCAAAGGTGGCCAAAACCAAGTCATTTTCGCGTTGCTGAATGGCCATATCACGAACCGAAATGGTGGGCAAACCATTGGAAAACTTATGCCATTTGGCACCCTGATCGACACTCACATAAACACCGTACTCTGTACCCAAAAACAACAGATTGGGATTCACATGGTCTTGTACCAAACGCCAAATGAGGGTTCCGTCGGGAATACCTTCTGTGATTGAAACCCACTTCTTTCCACCATTGGTGGTTTTGTAGAGATACGGACTATAGTCTCCATATTTGTGATTGTCCAGTGCCACATAGGCGGTTTGCTCATCATGCAGATCGGCTTTGATATCGTTTACAAAAGCGGTCTGGGGAACACCCGGTAGTTTGTCCACCGTCATGCGTCTCCAGTTTTGACCGCCGTCTTTGGTGTATTGTATAATGCCATCATCCGTACCGGCATAGAGCACATCACCATTGAGCTTGGATTCAGCCAATGAGGTAATGGTGTTATAGGTCGACATCGCATACAAATCCCAAGGGTTGTCAAAACTTTGTTGGCGCCCCATGATGGGCAATCCCATTCTTTCCTCATCCTTTGTAAGGTCTCCAGAAATAGGCGTCCAACTATCGCCACGGTCCTCCGATCGCCATATACGCTGTGTTCCGAAATACAAATGTTTCGGATTGTGGTGACTGACCAAAATCGGTGCGTCCCAGTTGTATCTTTCATGGGGTTCTCCCAATCGACTTTGAGGCTTGATATACACCGCTTCGCCATTGGTGCGATCTATACGATACAGATTTCCCTGTTGCCACTGTGCATATACAATGTTAGGGTTGCCCGGCTCCGTGGCAGGTTGGTGACCATCACCTCCTAGCAGTACAAACCAGTCCGAATTGGCAATGCCATCGGTACGGACCGTGCGTGAAGGGCCACCTTGCGTATTGTTGTCTTGGGTTCCTCCGAAAATATTGTAAAAAGGTTCGGCATCATCAACAGCAAGTTTGTAGAACTGCGTCAAGGGCAAGTTATTCACAAAACGCCAGTTTTCGGTATCGTCAAAGGATTCATAAATCCCCCCATCACTACCAAACAATAGGTAATTGGGGTCATTGGCTTTGAATGTCAATGAGTGATTGTCCGAATGTTTATTGGTCTCTTTCATGGTGTAAAAAGTCTTCCCCCCATCTTCAGACACCAAGGCACGCACATTCATCAGATAAATACGGTCAAAATGGTGTGGCGAGGCAACCAATTCTTGGTAATAGTGAGGGCCTGTACCTCCCGAAACCGTATCCGACATTTTTACCCAACTGCCTCCACTGTCAGAAGAGCGATAGACAGCGCCCTTGCGTCTGTCAAGCTCAATCGCCGCATATAACACATTGGATTTTATGGGTGAAATGGCCAATCCTATTTTTCCCATATTGGATTTGGGCAAGCCCTTATCGATTTTTACCCAAGTCTCGCCGCCGTCCACACTCTTATACAAAGAAGTGCCCGGACCACCGCCCATATGAGCAGCCACATTGCGATGGCGTTGCCAACTGGCCGCATACAACACATCGGGATTGGTGGGGTCAATGACCAAGTCGGTAACCCCTGTCCATTCGTTGATTTCAAGGTTGTTTCGCCATGATTGACCTCCATCAGTGGACTTGTACAAACCACGCTCACCACCAGAACTCCAAAGGGGCCCTTGAGAAGCCACCCAAATGGTATCAGAATCGTCAGGATGGACAATGATTTTAGAGATGTGTTCAGACTTTTTGAGACCCATGTCTGTCCATGAAGCGCCTGCGTCTTTGGACATATATACGCCATGACCAATACCGACATGGCGGCCACCCACATTTTCACCCGTACCTAGCCAAATAACGGCAGGATTGCTAGGGTCTATGGTCATACAGCCTGTGGAATAAAACGGCTGGTCATCAGTGAGGGGTGTCCAGGTCGTTCCTGCATTGGTGGTTTTCCAAGTTCCGCCCGAGCCTACTGCAACATACCAAATGCTCTCGTTGGTCGGATCGATGGCAATATCAGCAATCCGTCCTGACATAAAAGCGGGGCCGATACTTCTAAATTCAAAACCGCCCAAGGCGGCCTCAAGGGGATTTTTTTCTTTTTCCTGCTCTTGAGCTTGAAGCCCAAGGGTAAATGCGAAAAGCATAAAAACGATGGATAGTAAACTTGTCTGGAGTTTCATTTGTAGAAGTTTTAGGATTTGACACAAAGGCTTAAATGTACAAAATTTAACATTTGATTGGGACTTTGTTTTTATTCCATATAACTATCTTTATGATTCAATACACAACAAATAAAAATGACAAGGATGTCAACCATCACATTCGAACAAAATTTCTCTGTGCCAAGAGATATGGTTTGGCAATACCTGACAGAACTTCCTCATATAAAAAAATGGTGGTTTTCTCAAATTCGAGTCTTTGAATCGCGTGTGGGTTTTCAAACACGTTTTACGGTAAATTATGAAGGGGAGAAATATGTTCATCTGTGGGAGGTCTTGGAAAGCATTCCTCAAGAAAAATTGGTGTTGGACTGGCGATATGCCAACTACCCTGGCAAAGCCTATGCCCAATTCGAACTCCAAAGCATTCCTTCAGGATCGCTGTTGACTTTTACTTCTGATGTGTTGGAATTTTTTCCCAACCATAAAGTATTTAGCCGTGCCAGTATGCTCAATGGGTGGAAGACCCTTTTGCAAGAAAGATTGCCTGAATACGTTCAAAAAAATAACTGATTTTTCTGACTCAATAGCCCTATTTTTGCGCTGATGAAACGCAAACGGCTAGAAAAATTACCTATCACAGGAATCGCCACCAAAGGCAAAGCTCTTGCTCGCACAGATGAGGGGTTGGTTGTATTTGTTCAGGGTGCTGTTCCGGGTGACATCGCAGATGTAGAGGTTTACAAAAAAAGACGAAGCTATGCAGAGGGGCGTGTGGCGCAACTGATTAGCCCAAGTCCTGACCGCATCGACCCTGTATGTGAACATTTTGGTGTCTGTGGGGGCTGTCAGTGGCAACACCTGAGCTACCAAGCCCAACTGCGACACAAACAACAAGAAGTCACAGACAACTTGCAGCGAATCGGAGGGCTTGAATTTCCTGAACCTTTGCCAATACTTGGGTGCGAAAATAGCTATGGCTACAGAAACAAAATGGAATACAGTTTTTCCAACCGCCGTTGGCTCACACAAGAAGAAATTCAGGGTGAATCTACGCTCGAACGCAATGCCTTGGGATTCCACAAGCCAGGTATGTGGGACAAGGTGGTGGACATCAACAACTGTCATCTTCAAGCTGAATCAGCCAATGCCATTCGGAATTTTGTGCGCGACTACAGCATTGCTCGACAGCTAGACTTTTTTGATCACAGAAATAAAAGCGGATTCCTCCGTACCATGATGATTCGAAATACATCCATAGGACAATGGATGGTCGTGATTCAATTTTTTAAAGAAGACACTCAAGCTAGGACTGCTTTGTTGGACGCCTTGGTGGAAGCATTTCCTCAAATAAACTCAGTTCACTACGTTATCAACAACAAACCCAATGACAGCATATATGACCAAGACATCATCTGCTATCATGGAGAGCCATATATCGAGGAACAAATGGAGGACTTGGTGTTTCGCATCACCCCTAAGGCCTTTTATCAAACCAATTCAGCACAAGCTTATGAGCTCTATAAAATCGTTCGTAAGCTAGCCCAACTCACAGAAGCCGAACGTGTATATGATTTGTACACTGGTCTGGGGACCATTGCTCAGTTTGTTGCCAAAGATGCGGCCTATGTAGTTGGCGTGGAGTCAGTACCCGAAGCGATAGATGCGGCCAAAGAAAACGCCTCACGAAACCAATTGAGCAACACCTTTTTTGAAGTCGGTGACATGAAAAAAGTGTTCAATGATGATTTTGTGTCGCGACACGGCCTGCCTGATGTGGTTATCACAGACCCGCCTCGTGATGGCATGCACAAAGATGTGGTGCATCAACTGTTAAAACTCCAACCAAAACGCATTGTGTATGTAAGTTGCAATCCGGCCACCCAAGCTCGTGATTTGGCATTGATGAAAAATGACTACGAGGTGAAGGAAGTTCAACCCGTGGATATGTTTCCGCACACCCAACACGTCGAAAATGTTGTACTTTTGGAACGTGTCCATGGCTAAAAAAATCTTTTTTTTGTTGGTATTGACTTCAGTTGTTAGCTGTGAGCCTGATGATATTTGTGAGAGTTCCATACCAGACACGCCAGCCTTGGTCATCCGGTTGTATGACGCTGCACAACCTGACCAACTTAAGCCCATCAGCAGTTTGACAGCCACCGGGCAAGGTTTGGAAACTTCATTGGTTTTTCAGCAAATCGACTCCATTGCTTTGCCGTTGCGTGTGACCCAAAACCAAACAGATTTTACTTTAGCCACGGAAGATATTGAAGACATGCTAAAGATTCAATACACCCCCTCTGATAAATACATCAGTAGGGCTTGTGGTTTTAAAACTGTGTTTTCTATCAATAACATTCAAATCGAAGAACCCAAAAACTGGATTCAGTCCATTGAATTGGTATCGTCCGAAGTAGTTCATGACAGTCTCGCCCATGTTAAGATATTTTATTAGTCTATTTATACTTTCCACACAACTTATTGGGGCGCAGGACAGCATCCCCAAGATCGAGCGCTACGGACTTCGAGTAGGAGTTGACATGAGCAAGCCCATACGCGCCATGGTGGAAGACGGATACAAGGGGCTGGAACTTACCGCTGACTACAGAATAAGCAGAAACCTCTATGTGGCTGGAGAGATTGGGACGGAAGAAAAAAGAGTCACAAGCGAGGTTTTGGATTTTAAAACATCTGGGAGTTACCTAAAGGTGGGGGTTGACATCAACACCTACAAAAACTGGATAGGAATGGAAAACCAAATACTCGTAGGTTTTCGATTGGGACTGAGTGCACATCAACAAGAATTGCTGGGTTACACCATCAGCCAAAAAAATCAATACTGGGAAGAACCCTTAGACGTAATGTTGGCATCTACCCAAACATTTGATGGTTTGAGTGGGCAGTGGATAGAGTTTTTACTTGGGGTGAAAGCCGAATTGATGCGTAATTTCTACATGGGACTAAGTGTGCGTATGCACCATTTACTCAACGACACAAGACCTTCAAATTTTGACAATCTCTATATTCCCGGATTCAATCGGGTATCAGACTTTGGTCCTTGGGGTGTAGGACTCAATTATACCGTGATGTACCAACTCCCTTTGTACAAAAAACAAGTCAAGTAATTTTTTATAGGTTTCTTGGGTCAAATACTTGTGCTCCCATTGATAAGTCAGAAAAAAAGTATAATTTTGCACTCCCTTGGGCCAACCGCTGACGAAGGACGTGAATGTTGCCTCGAGTAATTTTTTAATTTTTCTATTGTGGAAAGTTTAGTACAATTTGTTCAAGACGCGTTTGTCGAGAAAAAAACATTTCCTTCATTTCAGTCAGGTGACACCATTACGGTTTACTACGAGATTCGTGAAGGTGAAAAAGTGAGAACCCAGTTTTTTAAAGGAGTAGTTGTTCAAATTAAAGGCACTGGAACTACCAAAACCTTTACCATTCGTAAAATGTCTGGCACGGTTGGTGTTGAACGTATTTTTCCGTTCAATTTGCCTACCATTCAAAAAATTGAGGTCAACAGCCGCGGCAAAGTACGCCGCTCCAGAATTTTTTACTTCCGTGAGTTGCGCGGTAAAAAAGCCCGTATCAAGGAACGTAAAAATTAAATTACTAAAACTTGCAAAAAACCCTCTGTCATCCGACAGGGGGCTTTTTTTTAGAAGCTACTTTGCTCCAACCCTCTCAATCTCTCTATATTTGGAAGACCCAACCCCATCCTATGAAAACTGCATGGACCTACATATTGGAATGTGCTGATGGCAGCTATTACACAGGCGCCACTTCCAACATCGGCAGAAGACTTTGGCAGCACCATTCGGGTACCCACACAAAGGCCTACACTTACAAGCGCAGACCCTTGCGGCTGGCCTATTGGAGCGAGCACAAATGTCTACTCAAAGCGCTTCTTCATGAAAAGAAAATTAAAAGATTGTCTAAAGCCCACAAAAAGGCCTTGGTTGATTTGCATGAAAATCAATTAAAACATCTGAAAATTAGCAATCTAGCAACAAAATAAATTAATTACTTTCTGGCTGTGTGAATCCCTGAGTCGGTTGTATATTTGCACACCAAAAATGCAATTATGACCAAAATTCAAGTAGCCAATCCGGTTGTTGAAATGGACGGGGACGAAATGACCCGAATCATCTGGAAATTCATCAAAGACCAACTCATACTCCCTTATATCGATTTAGACATCGAGTACTACGATTTGGGATTAGAATCCCGTGACGAAACCGACGATCAAGTCACGATTGATGCTGCTGAAGCGGTCAAAAAGCACAAAGTGGGTATCAAATGTGCCACCATCACTCCTGATGAAAATCGAGTGACTGAATTTGGTCTGAAAAAAATGTGGCGTTCACCCAATGGCACCATACGCAATATTGTCGGAGGAACCGTGTTTCGTGAGCCCATCATCATGAGCAATGTGCCACGCTATGTACAAGGTTGGACAAAACCTATTTGTATCGGTCGTCATGCGTTTGGAGATCAATACAAAGCCACAGATACTGTAATTCCCGGTAAAGGCAAACTCACCATGACCTTTACGCCAGAAGATGGAAGCGCACCCCAATCTTGGGAAGTATATCAATTTCAAGAAGGTGGTGTGGCAATGAGTATGTACAATATTGACTCATCCATATATGGTTTTGCCCGTTCATGTATGAACCGCGCCCTCAGCAAAGGATGGCCTTTGTATTTGAGCACCAAAAACACCATCATGAAGGCCTATGATGGTCGCTTTAAAGATATTTTTGAAGAAGTTTTCCAAAACGAATTCAAAGACAAATTCGATGCTGCCGGCATTACGTACGAACACCGTTTGATAGACGATATGGTAGCTGCTGCAATGAAATGGAACGGTGGATTTGTATGGGCTTGTAAAAATTACGATGGGGATGTTCAGTCCGACACCGTAGCCCAAGGCTTTGGTTCGTTGGGATTGATGACCTCAACCCTTGTCACACCCGACGGAGAAGTGATGGAAGCCGAGGCTGCCCACGGAACTGTCACGCGTCACTACCGCCAACACCAACAAGGCAAAGAAACTTCTACCAATTCGATTGCATCTATTTTTGCTTGGACAAGAGGCTTGGCACACCGTGCCAAATTGGACAACAACGAAGCTTTGGCACATTTTTGTGAAACCTTGGAGTCGGTTTGTATTCAAACGGTTGAAAGCGGGCAAATGACCAAAGACTTGGCGCTCCTGATTCATGGGGACAAAATGACACGCGATCATTATCTTTCTACGCAAGAGTTTTTGGATGCCATCAAATCAAATTTAGAGAAGGCTTTGGCGTAAAGTCATTTGTTAAAACAACTTGCAAACCATACTTACAAAAGCAATAGGCATAAATTGTATCTTTGTACCAAATTGCTATGATGATGCGCCTTGTGGGTGTACTCTTTTTACTTTTCGTTGGATTGTGGGGTCATGCTCAAAACCGCTACACCCTTAGCGGTGAGGTTTTGGATGTTGAGTCTATGGAAACCCTTATAGGGGTTACTTTGTTGGTTCCTGAACTCAACACAGGTACCGTCACCAATGCTTATGGTTTTTATTCGCTGACACTCCCCGAAGGGAACTATAACTTGGTGGTACAATATCTGGGTTATGAAACCCAGACCATACCCCTTTCTCTCGATCAAAACAGCAAGTCAGACATACGTTTGGTACCCGCTTCGGAAACCTTGGATGAAGTCATAGTAACAGATGATATAGAGCGTATCAATATCAAAAAACCCGAGATGAGTATCAACCGTTTGTCGGCCAGTACCATCCAACAAACCCCAGTGGTGTTTGGCGAACCTGATGTCTTAAAAACCATACAGCTTTTGCCCGGTGTAACCAGTGCAGGTGAAGGTGCTTCGGGCTTTAATGTAAGAGGTGGTGCCGCGGATCAAAATCTGATCCTACTCGATGAGGCGAGTATTTACAATTCATCCCACTTGTTTGGTTTCTTTTCTGTCTTTAACCCCGATGCTATCAAAGACCTCAGGCTCTACAAAGGGGGTATTCCAGCCAAATACGGTGGTAGGGTTTCTTCCGTGTTGGATATTTACCAAAAAGAAGGAAATAAAGAAGATTTTAAACTCAACGGAGGTATCGGTTTGGTGGCCAGTCGCTTGCTTGCAGAAGGGCCAATAGGTAAAGGCAGTTTTTTGGTGGGTGGTAGAGGTACGTATGCACACCTTTTCCTCAAAGCCACAGACAATCCCAACAGCGCCTATTTTTATGATTTGAATACCAAAATTAGTTTCCCAATCAACGAAAACAACAAGCTATACTTGTCAGGATACTTTGGTCGTGATGTGTTTGATGTTGATGGGAGTTTTGTTAATACCTATGGCAATGCGGTCTTCAACCTACGATGGAACCACTTGTTTTCCGATCGCTTGTTTAGCAACTTATCGCTTATCTACAGCGATTATTACTATGGGCTATTGCTCGATTTTGCTGGTTTTGACTGGAACTCAGGCATACAAAACACCAACCTCAAATACGATTTGAGTTATTTTGCCAATGAACAAATCAAAATGGATTTTGGGCTACAATCCACATTCTACAGTTTTAACCCTGGTTATATTGAACCTGCGCGTACAGACTCTGGAATTCTTGCAGAACAACTTCTCAAAAAATACGCCACAGAACATGCCCTCTATGTCGATGTGTCTCACAATATTACGGATCAACTTGCACTGCAGTACGGACTTCGACTCAACCATTATGTACGATTGGGTCAAGAAGGATTGAACACATATGAAAACAACCGATCTACAATCTACAATACAGAACTAGGGATTTACCAAAAAGGTATCATATCTGGCACCTATGACCAGGATAAAAGTTCGGCAACTTATACCCATTTGGAACCGCGCCTTACCCTTTCTTATGCCTTCAGCAATAGTGCCGTAAAATTGAGCTACAACCGACTCAATCAATACCTACACCTGATTTCAAACACCAGCTCCCCTACCCCGCTCGATGTATGGGCACCTAGTGGCCCCCACCTAAAACCTCAACAACTCGACCAGCTGGCTGTGGGTTATTTCACATCCTACGAAAATGGAATCGATGTTCAACTTGAATCTTTTTATAAAAATGTAACCAACCGTCTGGACTATATAGACGGAGCTGATTTGGTGGCCAACGACGCTGTGGAGCAAGTCACTTTACCTGGAGATGTACGCGCTTACGGAGTTGAACTTTTGGTAAAAAAATCAACCGGACGTTTTAAAAGTTGGCTGGCTTATACCTGGAGTAAATCCGAACAACAAACCCAAGGATTGGGAATGGGAGATCCAGGGATCAACCAAGGTGCGTGGTATGCCAATGCATACGACAAAAGACATGATTTGAGCATCAATGCGAGTTATACGCTCAACGCCAAGTGGTCATTGAATGCCAACCTGATTTATCAAAGTGGACAGCCCACCACCTATCCTGACGGTCAGTACACATTTGCAGGATTGCGGGTACCCAACTACGGCTTGAGAAATGGCAGTAGATTGCCAGACTATCACAGGCTGGATATTTCAGCTACTTTAAAACCCGCCATCAAAAAAGGCAAGACGCGCCAAGGGCAATGGATTTTTGGAATTTACAATCTGTACAACCGTAAAAATGCGGCCAGTATCAGTTTTAGACAAAACCGGGAAACCCTACGCAACGAAGCAGTACGATTTTCCATCTTTGGCATCGTTCCATCTGTAACCTATAGAATCGATTGGTAATGAAAAAATGGTTGTTCATCATAGCGTTCATGACGATTGCCTGCGAAGATGTAGTGGATATTGAACTACCGCAAGGACCTGTACAGCTTGTGGTGGATGCCGAACTCAGCAGGGCTGTCGGAGGTACGGAGGCAACAATTGTAGTAGATCTGAGCTTAACTACTGATTTCTATGCTGAAGACATCACCAAAGTGACTGATGCTGTGGTTGTGCTTCATACGGGGTCGGAACAGCTATCGGTACCACAAACTGAACCGGGAATTTACGCTGCCGATTTGGCAAGTTTGTCTGAAGATACCCCCTACAGCATCGAAGTAACCCATGACAACCAAACTTATAGCGCCACAGAAGAGTTGATGCTTTCAGGTACATTTGATGCTGCCACACAAGGAGATGGTCAATTGTTTAGTGGAAATGAAACCGAAGTAGTGGTTACTTTTACGGACTTAGAAGGTTTGGACAATTATTACCTTTTTGATTTCGGATACAACAATCTCTTTGTTACACGCGACCGCTTTTATGATGGTCAGCAGTTTTCATTCTCTTATTTTTACGATGAATTCTTTCCAAAAAACACAGAGGTTCACATTCGTATGGTCGGGATCGACGAAGATTTTTACAACTATATGCAGATTTTGTTGAGCCATAGCGGCCAAAATGGAGGCGGTCCCTTTGCCACTGCTACCTCTGCGCTTAAAGGCAACATCACCAACCTCACAAATCCCTCATCAATAGCTTTGGGGTACTTTAGAGTGGTAGAACATAGCTCCGTTCCGTTTACAGCCGAATAGCTATTTTTGTGTATGGGGTTTACCAAAATCACAGAGTCTGCGTCACACTATGACGATTTAGAAAAATTGAGTGTAGCCGAGTTGGCTGCCATCATCAACCGTGAAGACCACAAAGTTGCCGGTGCTGTACAAGCTGTTTTGCCCGAGGTTATTGCTTTTGCAGAAGCTGTGCTTCCTCGCATGCAAGTTGGTGGACGTTTGTTTTATGTGGGTGCTGGTACAAGTGGGCGTTTGGGAATCTTAGACGCTTCAGAATGCCCCCCTACTTTTGGGGTTGATCCTAACGTTGTTGTCGGACTTATTGCTGGTGGCGACGGCGCCATCCGTACCGCAGTAGAGGGCGCCGAAGACAACCCGAATCAGGGTTGGCTTGACCTTACAGCACACCAAATAAACTCCAATGACAGTGTGGTGGGCATAGCTGCTTCAGGAACTACGCCCTATGTGATTGGAGCGTTGGATGCCTGTAACCAAAACAACATACTGACAGCTTGTATAAGTTGCAACCCCGGCAGCCCACTTACTCAAGTGGCACGCCATCCTATCGTTCCTGTGGTCGGACCCGAGGTCGTCACCGGCAGTTCACGCATGAAAGCAGGTACGGCTCAAAAAATGATACTCAATACCCTTTCTACTGTACTCATGATTCGCTTGGGGCATGTGGAAGGCAACCGAATGATAGATATGCAATTGAGCAATCAGAAACTCATCGACAGAGCCATTCGAATGGTAGTCTCCTCATTAGGTGTGAATTCCGACAAGGCAAAAGAATGGCTACAACAATATGGCAGTGTGCGCGCTGTGCTTCAATCACAACAAAATGAATAAAGAACTTCTTTTTAAAGGCTTACAGCGTCTTTTTATAGCCTTGTTGATGGCGTTTACCGGACCGGTCATTTACTCCTCTGCTCTCAAAAACGAAGGGCATCCGCTTTTTATCCCTGTACTGGTAATAGGTGTAGGCTTGTGTTTTGGCGCTATTTTTTTCGGATTCAAAGGGATTAGATTGTTGGTAAAAGGCTTCTTCAATGAAAACTAAATTTTACACTTGTAGCTGCCTACATTCCTATTATCTTTGTCAGGATTATTTGCAGATATGATCGATGTACGATTGCCCGATGGGTCAATAAAGAAAGTAGTGAGCGGTACAACCCCTATGGAAATTGCTGAATCTATCAGCAGTGGCTTGGCACGCAATGTGCTTTCTGCTTCTTACAACAACATCACTACCGAATCCCATACGCCACTTACAGAAAACGGAGATTTGGTTTTATACACCTGGGATCAAAAAGAGGGAAAACAAGCTTTTTGGCACTCATCTGCTCATATTTTGGCACAAGCCTTAGAGGAGCATTACCCTGGTATTCGTTTGACCATTGGGCCCGCTATCGAAAACGGATTTTACTACGACGTAGATGCAGGGGCGCACACCATTACCGAAAAAGACTTTCCGGTCATTGAAAAACGCATGCTGGAAATCGCTCGCGAAAAACACCCTTTTGCCATGCGTTCGGTTTCCAAAGCCGATGCATTAAAGCATTACAACAACCAAAATAACAGCTATAAAGTCGAGCTTATCGAAAATCTTGAAGATGGCAATATCACCTTTTGTGATCATTCCAACTTTACAGATTTATGTCGAGGTGGGCATCTGCCGCATACCGGTTTTGTAAAAGCTGTCAAGCTGACCAATATTGCAGGAGCCTACTGGCGCGGGGATGAAAACAACCCCCAACTGACGCGTATTTATGGTATTTCTTTCCCAAAACAAAAATTGTTGACCGAGCACCTACAAATGTTAGAGGAAGCCAAAAAACGAGACCACCGAAAATTGGGAGCCGAACTGGAGCTTTTTACTTTTTCAAAAAAAGTAGGACAAGGTTTGCCTTTGTGGTTGCCAAAAGGGGCGGCACTGCGGGAACGCTTGGAACAGTTTCTTAAAGAAGCCCAACGCAAAGCTGGTTACGACCAAGTGGTTTCTCCTCATATAGGTCATAAAGATTTGTATGTCACCTCGGGGCATTACGAAAAATACGGGGCCGACAGTTTTCAGCCTATCCAAACACCGGCTGATGACGAAGAGTTTTTACTAAAACCCATGAACTGTCCCCACCACTGCGAAATGTACGCATCGAGCAACTGGAGCTACCGCGATCTTCCCATACGATACGCTGAATTTGGCACAGTTTACAGATACGAACAGAGTGGAGAATTGCATGGTCTTACACGTGTTAGAGGTTTTACGCAGGATGACGCACATATTTTTTGTACCGCTGAGCAACTAAATGATGAGTTTAAAGCTGTTATCGACTTGGTGTTGTATGTGTTTGGTTCTCTTGGCTTTGAGGATTTTACAGCTCAAGTATCCTTAAGAGATCCCGAAAAACCGGAGAAATACATCGGTAGCACAGCACACTGGGACAAGGCCGAGCAAGCCATCATCAGTGCCGCAAAAGAAAAAGGGTTGAACTATGTGATAGAGACAGGTGAGGCTGCGTTCTATGGACCCAAACTCGACTTTATGGTGAAAGATGCCTTGGGCAGAAGTTGGCAGTTGGGTACCATACAAGTAGATTACAACCTACCCGAACGATTCGATTTGAGTTACAAAGGCAGTGACAACGAGCTACATAGACCTGTCATGATACATCGTGCGCCTTTCGGCAGTATGGAGCGTTTTGTAGCTATTTTATTAGAACATACGGCCGGAAACTTCCCTTTATGGCTTACCCCAAACCAAGTTAACATCTTGTGTGTGAGTGAGAAGCATGAAAAATACGCCGAAAAAGTTTCAGAATTATTGGAAAATAACGAAATTCGCGCCCTCGTGGACAACCGAAATGAAACCATCGGTAAGAAAATCCGTGAATCTGAAGTAAGCAAAGTACCCTATATGATCATCGTAGGAGAACAAGAAGTCGCTCAGAACATGGTCTCGGTTCGGGAACACGGAGGCAAAGATCACGGCAGTATGTCGGTATCTGAATTTGTATCGCTAGTCCAAGGAGTAGTCGATCAGGAATTAAAAACATTTGAACCCTAAAATTACGCGTTATCGCTATACGTAGAAGAAGGAGCAGAGGTCCTGCCCGCATCATTAAAGAAGACCCACACAAAATCAACGAAAAGATTTTGGCTCGTGAGGTGCGTTTGGTGGGTGATAATGTAGAAATGGGGGTTTATCCTTTGGCCAAAGCCAAGGAAATCGCAGCTGGATTGGAGCTGGATTTGGTTGAAATTTCACCCAATGCCAACCCGCCGGTTTGTAAGATCATTGATTATAAGAAATTCCTTTACGAGCAAAAGAAGCGCGAAAAGGTAATGAAGGCCAAAGCGGCGAAGATTGTCCTTAAAGAGATACGGTTTGGACCTCAAACCGATGAGCATGACTATGAGTTCAAAAAGAAGCATGCCATCAAATTCTTAGAAGAGGGCGCCAAGCTCAAAGCTTTTGTCTTTTTTAAAGGCCGTTCTATTATTTTTAAAGAGCAAGGTCAAATTTTGTTGCTGCGATTGGCACAAGAATTGGAGCCTTATGGAAAGGTAGAACAACTGCCAAAATTAGAAGGTAAGCGGATGATAATGTTAATCAATCCGAAAAATAAATAACAAAAAGCGAGTCGAATGCCGAAACAAAAAACAAAATCGAGCGCAAAAAAGAGATTTAAGCTCACTGGTACCGGAAAAATCAAACGCAAGCATGCGTTTAAGAGTCATATTTTGACCAAAAAGTCAAACAAGCGTAAGCTCAAATTGACACATGCTACATTGGTCCATGAATCTGATGCCGATAACGTAAAACAACAACTTCGATTGAAGTAAAAACTGGTGTATAACCCTGGGGCGGGTAAAGAAAGTGCTTAAAAAGCCACCTTCCTCAAAAAACATGTAATTAAATGCCTAGATCAGTAAATGCAGTGGCCTCTAGGGCCCGAAGAAAAAAGATTCTTAAACAAGCCAAGGGTTATTTTGGCCGTCGTAAGAATGTTTGGACGGTAGCCAAAAATGCCGTCGAAAAAGGTTTGCAGTATGCCTACCGTGACCGTCGTGCCAAAAAACGCACCTTCCGCGCTTTGTGGATTACGCGTATCAATGCAGGTGCACGTTTGCACGGTATGTCCTACTCAGAGTTTATGGGCAAGGTGAAAGCCAACAACATCGAACTCAACCGCAAAGTATTGGCCGATTTGGCCATGAACCACCCCGATGCCTTTAAGGCTGTGGTGGACAAAGTAAAATAACCAACCCTATTTTACTGTACAAAAAAACCGCTTTTCAGCGGTTTTTTTTATTTAGAACGGTACGCCATCGTCGTCCCCGAAGGCATCATTGGGGTCTATACGGGGGCCGTCAAACGGACTGTCTTCTTCACGATTGATTTTGGATTGGAACTCTATAGGTGCATCAAAAGAATCAAGATTTTCAAATTTACCAAGTGAACCTACAAACTTCAGTCGTATGTTGCTCAGGCCACCATTACGGTGTTTGGCGACAATAAATTCTGCCTGTCCGGCAGAGGGTGTGCGCTCCTCATCGTCCCACTCATCGATTTTATAATACTCTGGGCGGTAGATAAAGGAAACAATGTCGGCATCTTGCTCAATTGCACCCGACTCCCGTAGATCGGACAAAAGCGGGCGTTTGCTTCCACCACGGGTTTCAACGGCACGTGACAATTGCGATAGGGCAATCACCGGAATGTCAAGCTCTTTGGCCAAGGCCTTGAGGTTTCGGGAGATCATAGAAATTTCCTGTTCCCTGTTGCCCGATTTATTGGAAGAAGAACCTGTGGTCATCAATTGAAGGTAGTCAACCACGATAAGTTTAATCCCGTGTTGAGAGGACAGTCGACGGGCTTTGGCACGCAAATCGAATATGGAGAGTGAAGGAGTATCGTCTATGAACAAAGGCGCGTTTTCGAGCGCGGACACTTTGACATTGAGCTGTTTCCATTCGTGATCTTCCAAGTTACCCGTTCGCAATTTTTCTGAAGACAGACCTGTTTCAGATGATATGAGACGCGTGATCAACTGTACAGAAGACATTTCTAAAGAGAAAAAAGCTACGGGCGCACCATGGTCTATGCAAATGTTACGTGCCATAGAAAGGGTAAAAGCAGTTTTTCCCATACCGGGACGGGCAGCTACAATAATCAGGTCACTGGGCTGCCAACCCGAAGTGAGTTTGTCCAAATCTGAGAAGCCAGAGGGCACGCCGCTCAACCCTTCTTTATTGGAGATTTCTTCAATTTTTTTCTTGGCTTGTATCACCAAATTCTGGGCAGACTCTGTAGATTTTTTGATGTTGCCTTGGGTGACATCGTAAAGTTTGGATTCTGCCTCATCGAGCATGTCAAAAACATCCTTGGTGTCGTCGTAGGCATTTTCAATAATGTCATTTGATATTTTTATCAGGCTGCGCTGAATGTATTTCTGAAGTATCACCCGCGCGTGATATTCAATATGTGCAGACGAAGAAACTTTTTGGGTGAGTTGGATTAGGTAAAAGTCTCCTCCTGACTGATCGAGTTTGGCGTTTTTACGCAATTGAGTAGAGACTGTCAACAAGTCAATGGGGCTTGAGGCGTTGAACAACTGCACCATGGCCTCAAAAATAAACTGGTGTGCTTGCTTGTAAAAAGACTCCGGTCTTAGGATATCTATGACCGTATCAACGCCCTTTTTGTCAATCATCATCGCCCCAAGCACGACTCCTTCAAGATCGAGTGCTTGCGGTGGGATTTTTCCTAGTTCCATGCTGACAAGCTGACCAGCACTTGGGGAGGATTGACTTATAGGTTTTGGTTTTTCCATGAGCCTAAATTAGGATTTTTTAACGCATTAAAAGCTACAAACAGTCCTTAAAAGACAAACATCTGTTTGTTGATAAGTTACTCTATTTTGTTTATAACCCCGACCCTACTCTTGGTACACGCCCATTTGAAAAAACTTCTCTTGTCGTGAGGCAATTAGTTCCTGCGATGAAAGAACTTTGAGCTCATCATAGGCTTTGAGGATACATTTCTGCACCACACTAAAAGTTTGCGAGCGGTCGCGATGGGCACCTCCAAGAGGCTCTTTGATGATGTTATCTATAAGCTTGAGGCGTTTCATGTCTTTGGCTGTGAGTTTGAGGGCACTGGCTGCCTCTTCTTTGTGTTCCCAACTGCGCCATAGAATGGACGAGCAAGACTCGGGTGAAATTACAGAATACCAAGTGTTCTCCAACATCATCACTCTATCACCTACGCCTATGCCCAAGGCACCTCCTGAGGCAC
>JBMYLY010000013.1:0-28256 GCA_049596815.1 Flavobacteriaceae bacterium
CAATGCCCTGGTACAATTCGTACTGCAACCTGTACTCATTTTTGGAGTGCTTTTTCACTTCATCATGGGCTTTATCTTAGAATGGCAGAACCGGCGTGCGCGCTCGGTTAGCTACGCCAGCTACAAAGGCGGCGCCAATGCAAGTTGGATGTCGCGCAATATGCTCGTATCTGGTGCTGTGGTGCTTTCCTTTTTGGGCTTGCATTTTTATGATTTTTGGGTTCCTGAAATGAACTACAAATACATTGAGTTTTTACCTGAAAACCCCCATAGATATTACGAAGAATTGGTTCACAAATTTGAAGACCCCATCCGTGTGGGTCTCTACGTGGTGTCATTTGTTTTCTTGGCATTACACCTGCTACACGGCTTTTCCTCTGCCTTCCAATCCTTGGGCGTGAATAACAAGTACACCCCCACCATTAAGGGATTGGGAAAACTCTATGCCATCGCAATTCCTTTGGGTTTTGCCGGCATCGCACTGTTTCATCATTTAAACCACTAATATGGCCCGTTTAGACGCAAAAATTCCACAAGGACCACTGGCTGATAAGTGGACAAAACACAAAAACAACATACAACTGGTCAGCCCTGCCAACAAACGCCTTATAGACGTTATCGTAGTCGGTACTGGTTTGGCTGGGGGCTCTGCAGCTGCGACCTTGGCGGAGTTGGGCTACAATGTCAAAGCCTTTTGTTTTCAAGACTCTCCGCGTCGTGCACACTCGATTGCTGCCCAAGGGGGAATCAATGCTGCCAAAAATTATCAAGGTGATGGAGACTCCGTGCACCGTTTGTTTTACGATACCATCAAAGGAGGAGATTATCGATCTCGAGAGGCCAATGTGTATCGATTGGCAGAGGTATCTACCAATATTATCGACCAATGTGTGGCACAAGGCGTTCCCTTTGCCCGTGACTATGGCGGGCTGTTAGACAACCGCTCTTTTGGAGGGGTATTGGTTTCTCGTACGTTTTATGCGAAAGGACAAACAGGCCAACAATTGCTGTTAGGTGCCTATTCGGCCATGAACCGACAAATTGGTCGTGGTAAAATCAAAATGTATAGCCGTCATGAGATGATGGATTTGGTGGTGGTCGATGGCAAGGCACGTGGGATTATCACCCGTAACTTGGTTACCGGTGAAATCGAGCGTCATGCTGCCCATGCCGTGGTCATCGCTTCAGGAGGTTACGGCAACGTGTTCTTCTTGAGCACCAACGCCATGGGTTCCAATGTGTCCGCCGCTTGGAAAATTCACAAAAAAGGGGCCTATTTTGCCAATCCTTGCTTTACTCAAATACACCCAACTTGTATCCCGGTTTCCGGAGACCATCAGTCCAAACTGACTTTGATGTCCGAATCTCTTCGTAATGACGGGCGCATCTGGGTACCCAAAAAGAAAGAAGATGCCCAAGCCATCAGAGAAGGGCGACTAAAGCCCACTGACTTGGCCGAGGAAGACCGCGATTACTATTTGGAACGTCGCTACCCTGCTTTTGGAAACTTGGTGCCTCGCGATGTGGCCTCACGTGCTGCCAAGGAGCGTTGCGATGCCGGCTTTGGGGTCAACAAAACAGGCGAAGCTGTTTTCTTGGACTTTGCTGCTGCCATTGAGCGCTACGGCAAAGAAGAAGCACATGTCAAAGGGTTGGACGAAAACGACAACGCACTCGTGCAAAAATTAGGTAAAGCCATTGTCAAAGCCAAATATGGCAACCTGTTTCAGATGTATGAAAAAATTGTAGATCAAAACCCATACGAAACCCCCATGATGATTTATCCGGCGGTTCATTACACCATGGGCGGTGTTTGGGTCGACTACAATTTGATGACTACCATTCCGGGTTGTTTTGCCATTGGAGAAGCCAATTTTTCTGATCACGGTGCCAACCGACTGGGAGCTTCTGCCTTGATGCAAGGTTTGGCAGATGGTTATTTTGTATTGCCTTATACGATTGGAGACTATTTGGCCGATGACATTCGCACGGGATCCATTTCTACGGATACTCCCGAGTTTGAAGCTGCCGAACAAGAAATCCGCAACAAGATCGACGCCTTGATGAACAACAAAGGCACTAAGACCGTGGACGATTATCACCGAAAACTTGGAAAAATTATCTGGAACAAGTGTGGCATGTCGCGCAATGAAGTCGGTCTCAAAGAAGCTCTAGCGGAGGTACGTGCTTTAAGAGAAGATTTTTACAAAAACGTAACTGTGCCCGGGACGGCCGATTCTTTCAATGAATCCTTGGCCAAAGCGCTTCGAGTGGCCGACTTCTTGGAGTTGGGAGAGTTGTTTGCCAAAGACGCACTCGAGCGCACGGAGTCTTGTGGAGGGCATTTCAGAGAAGAATCTCAAAGCAAAGAAGGAGAAGCACTTCGAAATGATGATGAATTTACTTTTGTTTCAGCTTGGGAATACACGGGTGACCCCGGAACTGCCAAGCTACACAAAGAATCCTTGTCTTTCGAAAATGTAGAACTTAAAACCCGATCGTATAAGTAGGAGTTGATATCTATTAACGATTAACACCAAGCATATGAAATTGACTTTAAAAATTTGGCGTCAAGCCCATGCAACCGCAAAAGGCAGCATGCAGACCTATCAAATCGAAGATGTATCGCCCGATATGTCATTTTTGGAAATGATGGATGTTCTCAATGAGCAGCTTATCGTTCAAGGGATCGAGCCTGTTGCTTTTGACCATGATTGCCGTGAGGGGATTTGTGGCTCGTGTTCGATGTTTATAAACGGAGAAGCCCACGGCCCTGACCGATTGATTACCACTTGTCAGCTGCATATGCGAAAGTTTAAGGACGGAGACACCATCTACATCGAACCCTTCCGAGCCAAAGCCTTTCCAGTAATCAAAGATTTGGTGGTAGATCGCACTGCCTTTGATAGAATTCAACACGCCGGTGGCTTTGTTTCTGTCAATACCTCGGGCAATACCCAAGATGCCAATGCCATCCCGATAGAAAAAGCAGACGCAGACAAGGCTTTCGATGCAGCTACCTGTATTGGTTGTGGTGCATGTGTGGCGACTTGTAAGAACGCTTCTGCCATGCTTTTTGTGTCGGCCAAAGTTTCACAATTTGCGCTTTTGCCACAGGGTCAGGTGGAGGCCACCGACAGAGTGCTCAATATGGTCAAACAAATGGACGATGAAGGCTTTGGAAATTGCACCAATACCGGTGCTTGTGAGGTCGAATGCCCCAAAGGAATTTCCTTGGAAAATATCGCCCGAATGAACCGTGAATTTTTAAGCGCTAATGTAAAAGGGTAGTTTTTTCAATTTTAGACCCTCTCGTCTTTTTATTTTACGTTTGTTTTATCTTTAGAAGATGAATAGAATCAGTCTATCCCTCCTCCAATCCGATTTGGTCTGGCACGACCCACAAGCCAACCGCAGTCGATTCGAGACCTTGATGGACAAAGCCCAAGCAGCAGTCGATCTTTTTGTATTGCCTGAAACCTTTGCTACAGGCTTTACCATGACCCCAAAAGAGGCAGCCGAAACCCCTGATGGGCCTAGCCTACAATGGATGCTTGCCCAAGCTCAACAGCGTCAGGCAGCGGTATGTGGGAGTTTGGCCATTTATGAGGGCGAAAATTATTACAATCGGTTCTATTTTGCCCATCCCAACGGTGATGTAGACACCTATGACAAATACCATCCCTATACCCCTTCGGGCGAAGCAAGGGTTTACTCAAAAGGGACAGAAATAAAAACCATCGAATATGGAGGATGGCGCATACGCCCCATCATTTGCTATGACTTGCGGTTTCCGGTATTTGCCCGCAACACAGACCACTACGACTTGTTGCTATGTGTGGCCAACTGGCCCCAACCACGCATTCAAGCATGGAATGCCCTCTTGCGCGCCCGAGCTATCGAAAATATGGCCTTCTCGGTGGGTGTAAACCGCACAGGGAGAGACAACTACCGCATTCAATACACGGGTGGGTCGGCTGCCTATGATATGCTAGGAAACGAAATGTTGTTTCTGAATTCAGATGCTGACCTTGGGCAACTGGTGCTGGACAAGGACTTGCTCTACAAAACACGTGAGAAACTTCCTTTTCTCGAGGATAGAGATGCTTTTACTTTAGGCTAAAACGTTCTTGCAATTCCCAATTGGCACGTACGTCTAGCAAAGGTTCATGGTGGAAGACCGGCTCTGGCATACGTCCTTCCAAATAGCGTCCCGGATCCCAAATGCCATTTTGATTTTCGTCTACAATTACGCGCACATAGTATTTGTTGGGTTTAAGAAACAAAAATGGGTACCGCCCTTGTGGTTCTGTGGCATACAGACTGCGCACCACTTTTTCTCTTTCGTCGGTTAGTTGTATGATAATCGGATAGCTGGGCACATCAAACACCTGAAGGTAAATGCTACCATAATCGATTCTGCTGGGGGTTTTAAGTCTGTATTGCAAGGTGTCGTTTGTGGATTCAAAAAAATCGGTAACGGCACCCGGAAACAACGCCAGTTGGTAGTTGTCATTGGGCAAAACCTCAAAATCAAAACGCAGACTGTGTGGGCCTTCCAAAAAGACATCAAACGGTACAGCAACCGTGTCTTTGTCCACTAATTTCATCAATGCGTTGTCTATCGATTGAATGGGAGTGGTCGTGGTGATGCGCAAAGAGTCTGCCAGATCTATCATTCCGTTGTGTGAGGCACTCAAGGTCAGCGAATCTAGGGCCTCTGGTCTTAAGCGGTGCACGATTTCTTTTCGGAGCGTATCTTTTGTAAGTACGAATTGCAAGGAATCTTTCTGAAGGTTTTTATACCAGAAATACAAAGTATCGGTTTTTTTGTCAAAGCTTTGGGTGGTCTCTACACTGTCGGGCAAGGGAGTGGCAAGTTTAAGGTTGATGCCTTCGGGGTCGCCGGTGTAGCCAAAACCGATGCGATTTTGACCAGCCTGATAACTTCTTCCAAATGCAAAATCGGGTTGTTCCAAAAACAAGTCCAAGTGATAGAGGCTATCCGTTGGCAGTTCTATAAAAGCGGAGGCAAAAGCCACTTTATCGACTTGTTGGTCAAAAGTGTAGTTGTTGGCTATATCTTTTTGAGCTACCAAAAGGTACTGTCCCGCTCTGGCATTGGAAATCTCAAACAAGGCCAAGCTGTCCAAGGTGTTAGTCAGGTAGGTGGGTTGTTGTTTGTATATGATTGAGTCGGTGTAAGTGCTATCAACTTCATAGAGCATGACCGAAACAAAATTCTCAGCTTCCCGCTTGAGGGCATCTCCGATCGTACCACGAACGATTAGCGAATCCACATAGTCACCGGTAGAAAGCACATATTTAAAATAGGGATACGGATTGCCTTCATTGTTGTCCACAATGCTTTGCCCAAAATTAAAACTATAGGTGGTGTTGGCTCGCAGGCTGTCACGCAAATCGATTTGAATGTATTTGGCGGCACTTCCTTGAGGCGATATGGTATAGGCCGATGAGGGCAGTAGCGGCGATATGATGAGTTGTTCTTTGAGTTTGTTAAACTTGATATACTCATCAAAATACAGTCTAATGCGCCCATCGTCAAATTGGGTAGAATTTAGTTCGGGTAGGGCGCGAATAAGCACCGGAGGGGTTTCATCTTCCGGCCCTCCAGTGGGGTTGCCACGGCGTGCGCACTGCACAAACATCAGTGCTACCAACACAAACAAAACGAATTCTACAGGCCGCTTCATCACCACAAAGAAACGACTATTTTCACGACTAAGGAAGCGGCGATTGTGCAAAGCCAATGGCGGCCACAGACACCAAAACCCCTTCGCAAGCAGTCAAACACTGAACAACAGCCGATAGGGTAGCTCCTGTAGTCACCACATCGTCTACCAACAACACATGATGCCCTTTGAGTGTGTTGGTGTTACGAACTTCAAACGCATCATGGACTTGTGTCCATCTTTCAGTTTGGGTCATCTGGACCAGTGTTTTGGTAGGTTTGTGGCGAATTAAAAGTTTATCGCTGTAAGGAATATTCAAATGCTGCGCCAGTGCTTTTGCAAAGCCCACCATTTGGTTATAACCCCTTTTGCGTTGTCTTTTTTTATGTAAAGGTACTGGCACAACGAGGCTGTAAGTTACTCGTTTGCTAGTTGCCATTTTTCCACCTAATATTTGCCCAAAAAATACACCTATCTTGTATTGCCCTTTGTATTTGAGCAGGTGAATCAGTTTTTGTAAAAGCCCTTCTTTTTCAAAAAAATACAATGTGGTAGCTTCTGCAATGGCGACTCTTTTATTGATTAATCTGTATAAAGGGTTGTCTGGGAATTGCTCATAGTGGGTCTCTGGCAACTTTTCAAGGCATTCCAAACACAATTGTGGAAGAGAAGTAGGGAGGCTACGTCGGCAACCCAAACACAGTTTGGGAACGAACACTTGAGCAAGATCAACAAAAAGAGAACGCATTGGGGCTATTTGTCTCTGACAATTTACGAAAAGAAACGTTATTTTTGCGCCATGTCAACAACGGATCAATTCAAAAAAGTCATCGCCCATGCCAAAGAATACGGCTTTGTGTTTCCCTCAAGCGATGTGTATGACGGCCTAAGCGCTGTGTATGATTATGGCCAACAAGGTGTGTTGCTTAAAAACAACATACGCAACTACTGGTGGAAGGCCATGGTTCAGCTCAACGAAAACATCGTGGGGTTAGACGCGGCCATTTTTATGCATCCCACCACGTGGAAGGCCTCTGGCCATGTCGATGCGTTTAATGACCCTTTGATTGACAACAAAGACTCCAAAAAACGCTACCGTGCCGATGTGTTGATCGAGGATTATGTAGCCAAGTTGGATGCCAAAATCGAAAAAGAAGTCAACAAAGCCGCCAAACGTTTTGGTGATGCTTTCGACAAAGAACAATTTGTTAGCACCAACCCAAGGGTATTGGGCTACAAAGAAAAAGGAAGTGCCATTCTCGCACGAATGGGCCAGTCTTTGGAAAAGGAAGACCTGGTAGACATCAAGGCCCTTATTGAAGAACTGGAAATTGTCTGCCCTGTGTCGGGCTCCAAAAATTGGACTGATGTCAAACAGTTCAACCTGATGTTTGGCACCAAATTAGGGGCTTCAGCAGAACACGCCACCGACTTGTATTTGCGTCCAGAAACTGCTCAAGGAATTTTCGTCAATTTCTTAAATGTTCAAAAGACAGGGCGTATGAAATTGCCTTTTGGGATTGCCCAAACTGGGAAGGCGTTCCGCAACGAAATCGTGGCTCGACAGTTTATCTTCCGCATGCGCGAATTTGAACAAATGGAAATGCAGTTTTTTATCCCACCGGGCAGTCAGAAAGAATGGTATGCCCACTGGAAAGAAGCCCGCCTTAAGTGGCACCTATCGCTGGGAATGGGTGAAGACAATTACCGTTTCCACGACCATGACAAATTGGCCCACTATGCCGATGCGGCTTGTGATATAGAATTCAAATTTCCTTTCGGGTTTAAAGAATTAGAGGGGATTCATTCCCGCACCGATTTCGATTTGGGAAGCCATGAAAAATATTCAGGAAAAAAACTTCAGTACTTTGACCCGGAGCGAGGTGAGAGCTATGTGCCTTATGTGTTGGAAACTTCCATTGGGTTGGATCGCATGTTTTTGGCTGTCTTTTCTCACTCCCTTGAAGAAGAAACCTTGGAAGAAGGTTCCACGCGGACCGTATTGCGACTGCCACCGGTATTAGCACCGACCAAGGTGGCGGTATTGCCTTTGGTCAAAAAAGATGGGTTGCCTGACATCGCTCGACAAATTGTTGACGCTCTAAAGTGGGATATGGAAGTCGCCTATGATGAAAAGGATGCTGTGGGACGTCGTTACCGACGCCAAGATGCCCTCGGAACACCCTTTTGTGTGACCGTCGATCACCAAACCTTGGAAGACCAGACCGTCACACTGCGCCATCGAGACAGTATGGCTCAAGAACGCATTGCCATTTCGGAATTGGGTGCCGTTGTCGGAGATGCGGTTTCAGTAAAAAATGCCTTAGCGAACTGTTAAAAACGCTTACCGATGGAGACTCCAATCCGACCATGTACTTCATGCGTTTCAGAGGGGTTGATCAGATAGCGTCCAAAACCCAAAAAAGTTTCAAACGTAAACCCATTGCGATTTACCCACTTCCGGCCCACACTCATCCCTAAAGAGATTTGAAACTCGTCCTGGTCTTCAACACTAAAAAAACCATCATAAAAATTTACCGAAGCCAAAGAGCTAAATGCCTCTACAAACAAGCCTCGTGCGCCATAGTCTTTGCGATTAAAGAAATAAAAGCGGTAATAAGGATTTACGGAAAAATTTTGATAGCTCACTTCGTTGTCGCCTAAGTCTGCGAAAACCGAAACTCCATATCCCGTAGATGCATCGACCACCCGCTCGTAATATATGTGTAAAGCAGGGGATACCAAAAGATCCAACATATTGACCCGAAGTTCATGCTTGCCCAAAGGGTCTGCAAATTCGAAAGAAGAATCTTTGACAATCTCTACCTTTATGGGATCTTCCTGCGCATATGTGTAACCAACAAACAAAATAAATAAGACAATTCGTTTCATAAATATTATTTTAAAATTAAAAACGCCACCCAAATGAGATGCTAAATCGCCCTACTACTGAAGGGGCAAACTCATCTTCGATGAAATACCTACCCACACCCGCATGAATATTGCCAACAAAATTTCTTTTTGACAAAAACTTTGCACCCACAGAGAAACCTATGGCCAAATCTGTAAAGTCGTGAAATTCATAGTCGTATTCCCCTATGGAATCGTAGTAATAGTGATCATACTTTCCGGAAGCCAACATGACAAACCCCTCCGCAAAAAAACCGGCATTGTCTTTTTTGCCAAAATAGATACGGTAATAAGGCGTCAGTGTAAAACCCTCATAGTAATAGGGTCCGTCTTTATCAAAACGAGAACTTCCGTCCAAGGAAAACATGGTATTAACACCAATACTAGATTCGTCGTTTAGGGCTCTTTCGTAGGTTAGGTCAAGAGACTTAAACATCATTAAGTTGAGTGCATTGATACGTATTTCGTTTTTCAAAAAAGGCTCCTCCTGGGCAAAACCTATGAAGGTTGTAAAAATCAAAAGTAGCGGGGCGATTCGGTTCATAAGATAATTTTATGTTTCCAAAGATATTAAACTTTCGTTATGTATTTTCGCTTTTATGGATATCATCTCATACAATGTTAACGGCATCCGGGCAGCCCTAAACAAGGGCTTGTTGGACTGGCTACGCGCGGCCAATCCCGATTTGCTGTGTCTGCAAGAAATCAAAGCCAACCCTGAACAGTTTGACCCAAGCTTGTTTGAGACTTTGGGCTATAATTATCACTATTGGTATCCGGCTCAAAAAAAAGGCTATAGTGGCGTTGCCATTCTAAGCAAACGGGAGCCCAAACAAGTGGTTTATGGCACAGGCATAGACTATATGGATTTTGAAGGCCGCAACTTGCGTGTTGATTTTGATGAGGTGTCTGTGATGAGTCTGTACTTGCCTTCGGGTACCAATCCCGAAAGACTGGCTACCAAGTTCCGCTATATGGATGATTTCCGAACTTATGTGGATGATTTGCGTTCTAGCCATCCCAATTTGGTTATCTGTGGTGATTACAATATTTGTCATGAAGCCATCGATATTCACGACCCCATCCGCAATGCCAAAGTTTCAGGTTTTTTACCAGAGGAGCGGGCCTGGCTTGATGCTTTTATCAAAAGTGGATTTACGGATACTTTCCGCCATCTCAATGCGGAGCCTCACCACTACAGTTGGTGGAGCTATCGGGCCAACGCCCGTGCCAACAACAAAGGCTGGCGCATAGACTATGCCTTGGCCAGCGAACCCCTTACCCCCAACATCCAAAGGGCTTTTATATTGCCCAATGCCTACCATTCTGATCATTGCCCTGTGGGCGTTACTTTAGCGATTTAAACAGATGAAATACACAAAACTTCCACACACTGACATAGAGGTGAGTAAGATTTGCCTAGGCACGATGACTTTTGGGAAGCAAAACACCCAAGAGGAAGCTTTTGAACAGATGGATTATGCTACAGGCCAGGGGGTCAATTTTTTTGATACAGCCGAATTGTATCCTGTACCCGCAACCGCTGAGACCCATGCCGAAACCGAACGCATTATCGGCAACTGGTTTGCCCAACGCAACAATCGTGACAAGGTGGTATTGGCGACCAAAATTGCGGGTCCTGGGGCTTATACGGCTCATATCCGTACCACAGGATTTTCACCCGACTCCATTCGAGAAGCTGTGGATGGCAGTCTAAAAAGACTGCAGACAGACTATATCGATTTGTACCAATTGCATTGGCCCGAACGCACGACCAATATGTTTGGTGTGAGAGACTATGCGCACAACCCTGACGACTCGTGGGTTGAAAATTTCACTTCCATTTTGGAAACATTGGACTCCTTAATCAAGTCCGGAAAAATTCGCCAAATCGGTTTGTCCAATGAAAACCCGTGGGCGGTGATGCGCTATATGGCCTTGGCACAAACGGGTTTGCCCCGCATGGTGACCATTCAAAATCCGTACTCACTGCTCAACCGATTGTTTGAGATTGGCAATGCGGAAGTTTCCATACGGGAAGGTGTGGGTCTGTTGGCCTATTCGCCATTGGCTTTTGGTGTATTGAGCGGCAAATACAGAGGAGGTGCTGTTCCTAAGAATAGCCGCTTGGATTTGTTTCCACGTATGGCGCGCTACAGCAGTCAGCAGTGCAAAGATGCCACAGACCGCTACGCAAAAATTGCTGAAGATGCTGGAATTTCATTAACACAGATGTCTTTGGCCTTTGTGACCCAGCAACCCTTTGTGATTTCCAACATCATTGGGGCTACACAAATGCATCAGCTTAAAGAAAACATAGATTCCGTCCATTTAGAACTGAGCGAGGATGTCATGGCAGCCATCAACGAGGTGCATGCAGAGATTCCCAACCCTGCGCCCTAAAACAACAAATCGACCAGACTGCGGATATTGTCGAGCGGAACGACTTTGATTTTGCTACTTGTGGTTTTGGTCTTTTGGGCCACCACTAAGGTATGAAAGCCAAGTTTTTCTGCTTCTTGAATCCGCTGCTCCATGCGGGCCACATTGCGCAGCTCCCCTGAAAGTCCAATTTCAGCGGCAAATGCATATCCTTCTGGGATAGCGACGTCTAAACTACTAGAAAGCACAGCTGCTACCACGGCCAAATCAAGGGCAGGGTCTTCAATTCGGATACCTCCGGCAAGATTGAGAAAGACATCTTTGGCACCCAATTTAAATCCGGCGCGTTTTTCCAATACCGCTAGCAGCATATTAAGACGTTTGGCGTTGTATCCAGTACAACTTCGTTGGGGAGTTCCATACACTGCCGAACTGACCAAGGCTTGACATTCGATGAGCATCGGACGCATGCCTTCTAAAGTAGCGGCAATGGCATGCCCGCTCAGTCCTTGACTTTTGTTGGAAATAAGCAATTCGCTGGGGTTGACCACGGGTCTGAGACCACTAGATAACATTTCATAAATACCAATTTCTGCGGTAGCGCCAAATCGATTTTTAGGAGTTCGTAAGATCCGGTACATATGATTGCGATCTCCTTCAAACTGTAAGACCACATCGACCATATGTTCTAAAATCTTGGGCCCCGCAATCATGCCGTCTTTGGTAATGTGGCCTACCAAGACCACAGGAATATGGGTTTGTTTGGCAAAGCGCTGCAATGCGGAGGTACATTCTCGAATCTGAGATACACTCCCTGCGCCACTGTCTATCAGGTCGGTATGTAGGGTCTGCACCGAATCGACAATCATCAAATCGGGTTGGAGTTGTTGGGCTTGGGTTAGGATGCGCTCCACATGGGTTTCGTTTAGCAGAAAGCAATTTTCAGAAGATCCATTCATGCGGTTGCTGCGCAATTTGATCTGCGCCAAACTTTCTTCCCCCGACACGTACAGTACTTTGTAGGGCACATGAAGTCCCAGTTGAAGCAATAGCGTAGATTTTCCAATACCTGGTTCGCCGGCCAAAAGCACCAAAGCACCCGTTACAACACCTCCTCCCAAAACTCGATCGAGTTCAGGGTCATTGGTCTTGGCACGTTTTTGTTGATCCGATGAGACATCTTGAACCAAAATAGGCGCATTGGATTGCCCATTTTTTTTGTCTTGCCACACATCGGTTTTGGGTTTTTGGAGCACTTCTTCGACTATGGTGTTCCACTCTTTACAGGCATGACACTGGCCTTGCCATTTGGCATATTGGGTACCACAATTTTTACAGAAAAAGGCTGTTTTCACTTGCGCCATAGTGGTTCGAATATACTTATTTATTTCTGTTCACAATAGGCAACAAGAAAAAGGAAATCCCGCCAAAAAACACCACCATCACGGTTTGTGCTGTCCACATAATCCAGCCGTAGGCTAAAGCCAATTCATAGGGCAGTCCATAGTGGGACAATACAGCCGCTACTGCTATTGGATACAATCCAATGCCGCCATTGGTGGCCGACATGGCCAACCCACCGGCGATAAAAGCGGGAAAAAGAGCCGAAAGGCTTAGAAAGGCTGCCCCAGGCAGTGCAAATTGGATAACCCAAAACATGAGCAAATACATAGCCCATATAAAAATGGTGTGTATCCAAAACCACACCGCATTGGGCATGTTTCGAATGGAGGTTATACCACTTAGAAGCCCTTGGCTAAAGTTTCGGATTTTTTGACCCCATGGATGCCGGGTTTGGCGAGTCCAATAAAAAAATAACAGCCCCAATAATATCAGAACACCTACAACCCATATTTTGTTGCTTTTGTCGGCAGTTCCCTCAAAAAAAGAAAGTACCATTTCGCGTTCAAGCAAAAACCCGATCCCGATACACATCAACAGAAGCAACAAGTCTACGACACGTTCCATGACCACCGTGCCAAAACTTTTTTCAAAGGGAATTTTTTCGTAGGCTCTCAAAGCAGTAGATCGTAATACTTCACCCGATCGGGGAATACCCAAATTGGAGACGTAGGTAATGAGCACCGTTAACACCAAATTTAAAAATCGAGGTCGATATCCAAGTGGCTGCAACAAAAAACCCCAGCGATAGGCTCGAGACAGGTGGCTCAAAACGCCAAATAAAACAGACAGCCCAACAAAGTTAAGGTTCGCTTGTCGTATGTATTTCCAAATTAGAATGCGTTGGTCTGCAGTGGTGTTGGCGTAAGAGTAGTAAATAAAAAACAGACCTATACCAAGAGGAATGGTGGTTTTCAGCAGCTTAGAGAGAAACTTGGGCAAAACTATCGAAGTGTATTGGTCTCGGTATCGGGGAATAGTACCACAGGCTTATAAGATTGGGCTTCTTGCGGACTCATATGCGCATAACTGATGATGATAATCACATCACCCTTTTGAACTTTTCTTGCTGCAGGTCCATTAAGAGTTATTTCCCCGCTATTTTTTTCTCCTTGAATAACATAGGTTTCCAATCGCTCCCCGTTGTTTACATTAACCACCTGAACCTTTTCTCCGGCTACCAATTGGGCGGCTTCCATTAAAGCTGCATCTATGGTGATACTTCCCACATAATGAAGCTCTGCTCCAGTGACGGTTACACGATGGATTTTTGATTTTAGGACCTCGATATGCATAGGGCAAATATACTCAAATGAGCAACATATTATCTATCAGTCTCACATCATCTACCCAAACCGAAATAAAAGCCCTGCTTTCTGCTGAAATATCATAATCTTCAACCTTTTTCAAGGTTTGGTTGTCAGCAATTTCAAAATACTCCAACGAAAAACCGGGCAAAGGTGTTATAGCCTGTACGGCAATTTGATGTAGCTCCTCCAAGGAAATTTTTCCATAAGCTGCCTTGACTTTTTTTAAAATGTGATAAAGAACGGCTGCTTGTTCTTTTTGAGTGGCAGTCAGTCTTTGGTTTCTAGAACTCATAGCCAATCCGTTTTCCTCTCGAACTATGGGACATGCTTGAATGTCAACTTGCATTTTTGCTCCTATCAACTCTACAATTTTAAGCTGCTGAAAATCTTTCTCTCCAAAATAAGCTATACTCGGGCTTAGGAGTTTAAACAAACGTTCTACCACTGTGGCTACCCCCTCGAAATGACCGGGCCTGTAAAGACCTTCCATGCCATTGTCTAACCCCAAAAAGTCATATGACCGCACCTGTAATCCTTTGGGGTACATCAACTCTACACTGGGCACGAAAACACACGCTTTGGGTGCTACATTTTGTATGGTATCCAAATCTGAAGCAAGAGTTTGTGGATAGCTTTGCAAGTCATTTGTGTTATTGAATTGAGTTGGGTTTACAAAAATACTGACAAAGTTGAGGGCATTTTCTTTTGCCGCTTTTTCAATCAGGGACAAATGCCCTTGGTGTAGCGCTCCCATAGTGGGCACCAACCCCCATGGGCGTTGATCGCTGTGGGATTTTTTGAACTCCTCAAGCTCGCTGAGGGTTTGAATAACAGGCATTTTTGCAAAAGTTTAACAGCCCCAAAAGTCGGGAATTCGTAATAAATCGGTTTAAATTTAGTAATTTTGTATTCCCAACAACAATTTAGAAAAAGGGCATTTTTTATGACAGGGAAAAGAGTTTTGTATGTTTCGTCTGAGGTAGTGCCCTATCTTCCCGAGTCCAAGTTGTCCAATATGTCATTTGAAGTCCCAAAGATGGTCAACGATCGCGGAGGGCAAACACGCATTTTTATTCCAAAATACGGATTGATAAATGAACGTCGTCACCAACTCCATGAGGTCATTCGACTATCAGGTATGAATTTGGTTATCAATGACATTGACATGCCATTGATTATCAAAGTGGCCTCTATACCCAAGGAGCGTATGCAGGTTTATTTTATTGATAATGAAGACTATTTTAAAGGACGACGTTTGGCAGAAGATGAAGACGGAAACCTTTATACTGACAACGATGAACGCGCTATTTTCTTTGCTAAGGGAGTCATTGAAACGGTCAAAAAATTGAATTGGGCACCCGATATCATACACGTACAAGGATGGATTTCTTTGTTGATGCCCCTGTATTGTAAAAAATACTACGCAGACGATCCTTTGTTGGCCAATACTAAAATTGTGACCTCGTTTTTTGACACCCCGTTTGAAAAAAGTCTTTCCAAAGATTTAGTTTCAAAAATGGCTTTTGATGGTATAGACAAAGAATTGCTAAATGGTTTATCTAATCCCAATTATATGGCCTTGGCTCAAAGTGCTGTTGAGTATTCAGATGGAATTATCATTGCAGACAATGACATTGATCCCAGCCTGAAAAAGACCATTCTAGATTCTGGCAAACCTACCATGAGTTTTGTACAAGACCGTGATTTTGAGGATAACTATGAGTCGTTTTACATGAACCAAATCTTAAGCTGATCTAAGATGACTTTCCGACACAAAACCACCGTGATGACGTTGGGGGTAATGACTGCACTACTGTCTTGTACCAAAGAATTCAATGATATTGACCCACAAATCCTTCCAGGAAGCTCCTTTTTGTTTGAGAGTGAAAGTTTTGGCGTGGAGACTTCTCATCACCAAGTGGGTGTGGTGCGGACAGACAATATAAGCCGGTTCCAATTGGGGCATATCGAAGACCCCATTTACGGTAAAATTTCTGCCCATTACACTACACAAATTAGTTTGCCTTTGACAGGCGGCAACAGCTTTGGGTCGGTAGACACCGAGACTGAAGCCAATGGTTTGCAAATAACTTCACAAGACGCAGACACACTTACGGTTGACAGACCTGCCCACGACGAGCAAGAAACCGTAACGGGAGTTTGGCTAGAAATCCCCTATATAACAAATCAACGCGATTCTGACGGCGATGGCGTTATCGACGCCTTAGACGTTGACCCGAACGATAGAGAAAGTGATAGTGATGGTGATAATCTGAGTGATTTTGATGAATCTCGTGATGTTAACCTCAATCCTCTAGACCCAGACACGGATGGAGATGGTATTAATGATGATATCGATGAGGATACGGTACACCCCGATCCGGGTGTCAATTCTTATGAAATCGATTTGGTATACGGAGATCCGGAACAGGTGCGTTTTCAAATACACAAATCAGATTATTATTTAAGGACCTTGGACCCCAACGCCAATTTTGAAGAGGGACAAGCCTATTATTCTGACTTTGATCTTTTGCAACTGGGTCTTGCGCCGACTGTATTATTTGATGGTGATATAACCTTGGACTTTAATGAAATTGTTACCTACAAGGAGGACGACCCTAATACTGAGGACGTAGATGAGTCTGAAGAAGTTGATGAACGCCTAAGCCCTAGGCTACGCATCCCATTACAAAACACCGAATTGTTTCAAGATATTTTAGACAAGGAAGGTGGTGTGGAGCTCGACAGCAACGAGGCTTTTCAACTGTATTTTCAAGGTTTGGTATTACGTATCGCAGAATCTAGTCCCATTCTGATGCAGCTCAATTTCTCGGCTGGGCAGCTTGTGGTTGAATATGATTACCAAAACATGGTGCTTAAAGAGGATGGGGTTGCCTATAAACAAGAAGATTATATCGTTGAGGCAGATTCGAGTTCTTTATTACTTTCAATGAGTGGAATTCGTTTTAATACGTTTGCTCAAACTGGATTTTCATCTGATGTATCGAATGTCATTACTGGCATTGATAATCAGGAAAATATATACCTTAAAGGAGGCCCCGGAGTGATGGCTCAAATAGATTTGTTTTCAGGAACTTCAGGTCAAGCCTTGTTGGAAGACCTGCAATCACGCCCTTGGCTTATTAATGAAGCCAACCTTATACTTTATGTTGACCAAATCCAAACAGCTTTGATGGGCGACATAGCACAGCCTGAACGTTTGTACCTATTTGACGCAACAAACCATGTGCCCATTATTGACTTTGACATCGATGAGAGTGGGGGTAATTACTCCGATCAAATAAAAACCAATTATGGGGGGATTCCTCAATATGATGACGCCAATAACATTGTCTCATACAAATTTCGACTGACCAAACATTTGAGCAATTTGTTGAGGAGTCCTGATGATTTTGAAAATGTTTCCTTAGGGCTATCTGTTACCTCAAATATTTTAAACATCGCCAATACCAACACTTTGGATGATATGGAAGTGCCTGCTTCCATGATTGGCAACCCATTAGGGACCGTTTTGGCAGGACCCAATCACAGCAATCCAGACTTGCGGTTGAAGTTAGAGATCTTTTATACCGAATACGAAGAATAACTTATATCACTCCGAGTTCTTTTCCCACAATTGTAAATGCATCAATTGCTTTGTTGAGCTGTTCTTGACTATGGGCTGCAGACACTTGTACTCGGATTCGTGCTTGCCCTTGTGGCACTACCGGATATGAGAACCCAATCACATATATTCCTTTTTCTAGTAGTTTATGTGCCATGGATTGGGCCAGATGGTCATCATATAGCATGATGGGCACAATAGGGTGGGTCCCCGGTTTGACATCAAAACCTGCAGCTACTATTTTAGATCTGAAGAACTTGGTGTTTTCGTTGAGCTTTTCTAGAAGGCTTGTGTCTTTTTCAAGTAGTTCCAAAGCAGCTATGGTAGCACCGACCAACGCTGGTGCGAGAGTATTGGAAAAAAGATAGGGCCTCGATTTTTGTCGCAGTAGGTCAATTACCGCTTTAGGCCCACAAGTAAACCCACCCGATCCGCCGCCCAATGCTTTTCCAAACGTGCCTGTCAGTATGTCTACTTGGCCCCAAACGCCTTTCTCTTCGTGTGTCCCCCTGCCGGTGGGCCCAACAAATCCGGAAGCATGACATTCGTCAGACATCACCAGGGCGTCATAGCGTTGTGCCAAATCACATATTTTGTCTAACTGGGCAATGGTTCCATCCATAGAAAAGACCCCATCGGTAACAATAATTTTGTTGCGACTACCCTCGGCTGCCTGAAGCTGTTTTTCCAAATCTTCCATGTCATTGTGGGCATATCGGAACCTTTTGGCCTTGCACAGCCGCACACCATCTATGATGGAGGCATGGTTGAGCGCATCGCTGATGATGGCATCTTCAGGCCCAAACAAAGGTTCAAACAATCCGCCATTGGCATCAAAGGCCGCTGCGTACAATATGGCATCTTCGGCACCCAAAAAAGAAGCGATTTTTTGTTCCAAAACACGGTGGATATCTTGGGTACCACAGATAAACCGCACAGACGCCAACCCAAGGCCATGACTTTCTATGGCTTTTGTGGCTGCTCGTAGGAGTTTGGGATGGTTGGCCAACCCTAAATAATTATTGGCACATAAATTTAGAACTTCCTTGCCAGCTGCTACTTTGATTTGGGCATCTTGGGCGGATAGGATGATACGTTCGGACTTTAAGCGACCATTTTGAGCAATAGATGCCATTTCGTCGGTGATGCGTTCTGTAAAATTTTCTTGCATTTGGGTGTTGTGATTAGGTGTTATATATTTAACTAAAATAAACCAAATCTTTAATATATTCATGAATCGAATTCTTATTACCGGTGCTCTGGGCCAGCTAGGAACCGTTTTAGCCAAGGCCCTACACATGTCAGAAAACAATTATGTGTTAGCTACCGACATTCGAAGTCCAAATCAAAATCTACCCTATGATTTTGCTCAGGTCGACGTGTTGGACTATGGGCAGATGGAACATCTGGTCGTTTCCCACAAGATTGACTGCATCTATCATTTGGTGGCCACGCTCTCTGCCAAAGGGGAGCAAGACCCTTTTATGGCATGGAACCTAAACATGCAGAGTTTTCAGTATATCGCCAAGCTTGCCATCACCCACAAGATCAACCGAATTTTTTGGCCTAGTTCGATAGCCGCATACGGGGAAGACAAAAACCCAAGTTTTGCCCCTCAAAATGCCGATATGAATCCGACGACCATTTATGGGGTTAGCAAGTTGGTGGGTGAAAAGCTGATGAACTATTACTACCTGAAGTACGGTCTCGATATCCGCTCCATTCGATTGCCGGGCGTGCTATCTATGGATGAACCTGGCGGGGGCACTACCGACTATGTGGTCGAAATGGTGCACGCCGCTCGAAAAGGAGTGCCTTACACTTGTTTTTTAGCAGCAGACACCGAACTCCCTATGATTTATATCAACGATGTGGTAAGTGCAGTCATGCAGTTGATGTCTGCCCCGCATGTGCCATTACACCGTGCTTTGGCTTACAATGTGATGGGCTTTAGTCTTACCCCGCAAATTCTTGCTGACGCACTTCACAACAAAGGCTATCCATTTGCGCTGGATTATGCGCCCGACTACCGCCAAAAGATTGCTGCATCTTGGCCTAGAACTTTGGACGACAGCCTTGCAAGGTCGGCTTGGGGCTGGGCCCCAAAATATGATTTGGCATCTTGCCTCTCCGATATGTTGGATTAAAGTTGCTTGCGCAGTCGTGCTACGGGAGCTCCGATAATTTCTCGGTATTTGGCCACGGTGCGTCGTGCTACGGGGTAGCCCTTTTCGTTGAGTAGGGTTTTGAGTTGCTGGTCTGTGAGGGGTTTGGATTTGTCCTCTTGGTCGATGATGGCTTCCAAAGCATGACGAATTTCGATAGATGAAACATCTTGTCCTTCGCTATTGGTCATACCCTCAGAGAAAAAGGATTTTATCAGCTTGGTTCCGTAGGGCGTGTCCACATATTTGCTGTTGGCCACCCGAGACACCGTAGAAATATCCATTTGGATGCGGTCGGCAATGTCTCTAAGTACCATGGGTTTGATTTTTTGTTCATCACCCGTCATAAAATAGGCCTTCTGGTAGTCCATGATGGCACGCATGGTGATGTACAAGGTGTGATTTCGTTGTTTGATGGCATCAATAAACCATTTGGCAGCGTCGAGTTTTTGTTTGATAAACTGCACAGCCTCTTGTTGAGATTTGCTTTTTACCGTTGAGGCTTTATAGCCTGCGAGCATCTCTTTATAGGCTCCAGAAATATGCAAATCGGGGGCATTTCTGCCATTGAGTTGTAGTTGCAGGCCACCATCGACTATCTGTATGCTAAAATCTGGCACTACATGGCTGTTGATTTTGGTATTAGATGCATAGGCACCGCCCGGTTTGGGATTTAATTTCCCGATTTCTTCAAGGGCTTGTTTGAGTTGGTCCTCACCTACATCAAACTTCACCAACAGTTTCTTGAAATGCTTTTTGGAAAAGGCATCAAAACCGTTTGATACAATCTGAAGCGCAAGAGCCACCTCGGCGGTTTGTTCTTTTCGCTGCAGTTGTAGCATCAGGCATTCTTGCAGGCTAGTAGCGCCCACCCCTGCAGGGTCTAACTGCTGTACCCAGTGTAGCACTTGGCTGACCTCTTGCTCATCGGCGTAAAAATTGTCTATAAATGCCAAGTCATCGACGATGTCCAAAAGCTCCCGTCTGATATAACCTGTGTCATCGATACTACCCACCAAAAAAGCGGCGATTTGTGCCTGGCGTTCGTCCAAGCTGAAGGTGCTGAGTTGTTGGCTTAAATATTGATGAAAACTTTGCCCAGCCGCATAAGGAACTTGTTTTTCTTCATCGTCGGGACCATAGTTGTTGGCTCTGAGTCGATAGTCGGGAATTTCGTCATCACTCAAATATTCATCTATGTTGATGTCATCGGCTTCTATGACCTCGCGCTCTTCTTCCTCATTGACAGCTACAACGTCGTCCTCTAACTCTTCACGACCGGTCTCGAGTGCGGGGTTTTCTTCAATTTCTCGTTGTAATCTTTGCTCAAAAGAGAGTGTAGGCAACTGAATCAGTTTCATCAACTGAATCTGCTGGGGCGACAGCTTTTGCGCTAGTCTTAATTGAAGTTCTTGTTTGAGCATACCAGCACCTTAATAGGATAAAGGTACAAAATACCGCAAATCAATACCCATTTTTAGAAAGAAGCATTTTGGGGGGTGCGCGGAAAGGGAATTACATCGCGAATATTGGACATGCCAGTGGCGAATTGCACCAATCGCTCAAAGCCCAAACCAAAGCCGGCATGAGGCGCCGTTCCAAACCTTCGAAGGTCCAAATACCAGTCGAGTTCTTCAGGGTCAATATCCATCGCTTTCATACGCTGTTCGAGAATATCGATTCGTTCTTCTCGTTGCGACCCTCCGACCATCTCACCAATTCCAGGGAATAACACGTCCATAGCGCGAACTGTTTTCCCATCATCGTTTAATCGCATATAAAAAGCTTTGATGCTCGCAGGATAATCAAAAAGAATGACAGGACATTTAAAATGTTTTTCAACCAAGTAGCGCTCGTGCTCACTTTGCAAATCTGCGCCCCACGCATCGATAGGGTATTTAAACTTTTTCTTTTTGTTGGGTTTGGACTGACGCAATATGTCTATGGCCTCTGTATAAGACACCCGTACAAATTGTTGAGCGACCACAAATCGTAACTGCTCCAACAGACCCATAGGCTTGCGCTCGATTTGGGGTTTGGTTTTTTCTTCGTCAGCCATACGGCGATCTAAAAACGCCAAGTCTGCCTGACAATGCTCCAAAACATATCCCAAAACACCTTTGATAAAATCTTCTGCCAAATCCATGTTTTGGTCCAAGTTATTGAAAGCTACTTCGGGCTCAATCATCCAAAACTCGGCTAGGTGTCTGGAGGTGTTGGAGTTTTCCGCCCTAAAAGTAGGCCCAAACGTATAGACCTTGCCTAGCCCCATGGCATAGGTTTCTGCTTCCAGTTGACCCGAAACGGTCAGGTTGGTCTCTTTACCAAAAAAATCTTCTTCAAATGCCACGCTTCCGTCCTCATTTTTGGGTGGATTTTTGGCGTCTAGGGTTGTCACACGAAACATTTCTCCTGCCCCCTCCGCATCACTCCCAGTGATAATTGGAGTGTGTACATAATAAAAACCTTTGTCTCTAAAGTATTGATGCACGGCAAATGACAGCGCCGACCTTACCCGCATCACGGCTGCAAAGGTCGAAGTCCGCACTCGCAAATGCGCTTTTTCACGCAAAAACTCAAAAGAATGTTTTTTGGGTTGTATTGGATAGGTTTCGGGGTCAGAGGGACCCAGTACGGTGAGGCTACTGACTTGAACTTCATAGTTTTGTCCCTTGCCTTGACTTTCCACCAAAGTGCCTTTGATGTGTAGCGCAGCACCAGTGGCAATTTGCTTGAGCAGGTTTTCATCTGTCTGTTCAAAATCGACCACACATTGAAGGTTTTCCAAAGTCGAACCGTCATTGATAGCAATAAAGCGATTGGCTCGAAAAGTTCGAACCCATCCGTACAACTCGATTTCTTGATGCAATGCTTTTCCTTCTAAAAGCGCTTGAACACTGTGCTGGCTCATGGACAAAAATTCAGTCGCAAATATACTCCATTTTGAATCTATCCTAGCAGTGTTTTATGAATCCTCGTCAGGTAGGATGTCAAAACGAGGTTCTTTGAGTGTGCGTTCGTTGGCAATGCTTTCCTCCAAAGAGAGTAGTAGCGATGGCAATAATATCAGATTGGCCAGCATCGCAAACAGCAAGGTTGCAGATACCAATCCTCCGAGCGCAACCGTGCCCCCATAACTAGAAATCATAAACACCGAAAATCCAAAATACAACACGATAGAGGTGTAAAACATACTCACACCTGTCTCTCGCAAGGCTGCATAAACAGATTTTTTAATACGCCATTTGTTGGCCTGAAGTTCTTGTCTGTATTTGACCAAAAAGTGAATGGTATCATCAACAGATATCCCGAATGCTACACTAAACACCAAGATGGTGGAGGGTTTGATGGGTATTCCCAAAAAGCCCATCATACCGGCTGTGAGAATTAACGGGATGATATTGGGAATCAGCGATATTAGAATCATACGAAATGACCGAAAAGTGTAGGCCATAAACAAAGCAATCAGTAAAATGGCCAATGCAAGTGACACAACCAAATTGCGCACCAAAAAACGTGTACCCTTCAAATAGCCGAGTGCCTTTCCTGTGAGAGAGACTTCGAAATTTTCTTTTGGAAAAAGTTTGGCTGTTTCTGACAAAAGTCCCGTTTCGATAGCTTCCATACGAGCTGTAGATACGTCTTTCAACATTGTAGAAATTCGGATAAACTGCCCTGTGCTATCGATTAGGCTTCCCGATAAGCTAGCCTCACCCGACATGTTTTTGACAAACGAACCAATAAAGCTGTTTTCTTGGCGTGTAGGTAATTGGTAGTAGTTGGGGTTTCCATTGTAATAGGTTTGTTTGAAATACTTGGCCACATTCAGCACAGAGACACTCTGAGACAACTCTGGTATTTCGTTGATGTAGGCATCTAGTTTATCCAACCGATTGAGAGTAGATAGGCGTGTGGCTCCGTTTTTTCTTTTGGTATCAATCATAATTTCAATGGGCATGACACCATTAAACTGATCTTCAAAAAACCGAATGTCTTCAAAAAAGGAAGTGTTCCTGGGCAGGTCATCAATGATGGTACCCGATAGTTTGATTTGATACATACCTGCCACACTGAGCATCAGCGCAATCACAGACACAAAGTAGACCCCCACACGTTGGTGACGTACCATGCGCTCCATCCAATCCACAAATCCCGTCATCCACTTCCTGCTCAAATGGGCCAAGTGTTTTTTCTTGGGAATTGACATATAGCTATACATGATGGGGATAATCAGCAGCGACAGCACAAAAATCAGCATGATGTTGATCGAGGCCACCAAGCCAAATTCTTTGAGTAGTTTGCTGTTGGTGAGTGTGAAGGTTGCAAATCCCAATGCAGTGGTCATATTGGTCATCAGGGTGGCATTTCCGATTTTGGAAATGACTCTTTGCAATGAGCGTGCTTGGTTGCCGTGTTTTTTGATTTCTTGTTGGTACTTGTTGATTAAGAAAATACAATTGGGCACACCAATCACAATCACAATAGGGGGAATCAGTGCGGTAAGCACAGTAATTTCATACCCCATCAGGCCGAGTACTCCAAAGGCCCACATAACCCCAATAATTACCACCACCATTGAAATAAACGTAGCGCGGTAGGAGCGGAAAAAGAAGAAGAAAATCAGTGTTGTGACCAAGGTAGCCGCTACCACAAACAAACCGATTTCGTTTAGAATGGTCGCTGCGTTGATGGTACGTATGTAGGGCATGCCCGAAACACGCACATCATTGCCTGTAACTTTTTCATAGGCTGCTATTTTGGGAATCAAAGACTGGTTGACAAAATCTTGTCGAAGTCCACTGTTTACCGCTTCTTTTTTTAGGTAGATGAGTGTTTGTACTACCTCATTCTTCGGACTCACCAAAAGCCCCTTGAAAAATGGGAGTTTTTCAAACAGATTTTTTTTGAGCGCACCAGCTTGACGGTCTGTTTTGGGTTGTTGGTTGGCGATAGGCCCCATTTCGAAACGCTGTTGGGCATTGTTTTTTTTGAGTTCCTCCAAGGTGCCAATCCCCACCACAGAAGCCACGGCTTCTTCTTGTTGAAACGAGAGGGTCAGGGCGCTCCAATCAGCGATTCCTTGTTTGGTAAACAAAGCCGAGTCTTGTACGGCTAGAACAATAATGTTTCCTTCATCACCAAATTTTTCAACAAAAGAAGTATAGGCCAGATTAAAAGGGTGGTTGTCGGGGAGGAGGTTGGCCTCGGTAAAGCTAAAGCGCATGTTTTTCCACTGCATCGATAGAAAAACAGTAGCAATAACGACTAGAAGTATAAAAAAAACACGATTGCGCAGGATAAGCGAGGCGACAGCGCCCCAAAAACGCGTATTAATCCATTTTATCATAGCAACATCACGAACACAAAAGCCCTTAGACCGTCATGATCTCTTTTTCCTTTACAGCATATTTTTCATCAATCTTTTGGATGTAGTCATCTGTCAATGACTGCACATCTACCTCGGCATTGCTTTTTTGGTCTTCGGATAGGTCGAATGTTTTGATTTCGTTGTTGGCATCTTTTCGCGCGTTGCGTACGCCTACTTTTGCATTTTCCGCTTCTGCTTTGGCCAGTTTGACCAATTCGCGGCGACGCTCTTCGGTGAGCGGTGGTATGTTGATAATGACCGATTCGCCATTGTTCATGGGGTTAAAGCCCAAGTTGGCAATCATAATGGCTTTTTCGATATCGGGTATCATGGTTTTGTCCCAAGGCTGGACAGAAAGGGTTTGTCCATCAGGAGTGTTGATATTGGCTACTTGGCTCAACGGAGTTTGTGCGCCATAGTATTCAATCTTAACCCCCGACAACATATTGGGGTTGGCCTTTCCGGCGCGTATATTCACAAAAGACTTATCAAGATGGTCAATCGCTTTTTGCATTGCCTCTTTGGTCATGTCTAAAAGTAAAGTCAATTCTTCCATGGTGATTTATTTGACGGTAGTACCGATTTGTGCTCCTGCTACCACTTGTTCAAGATTGCCGGGCGTATTCATATCAAACACAACAATGGGCAGGTCGTTTTCTTGACTGAGCGTAAAGGCGGTAGAGTCCATGACTTTGAGGCCTTTTTGAAGGACATCTTTAAAGCTGATATTATCAAATTTGGTTGCATTGGCGTCTTTTTCCGGGTCGGTATTGTAGATGCCATCCACACGAGTCCCCTTTAAAATAACATCTGCATCGACTTCGATGGCACGCAAAACGGCAGCGGAGTCTGTGGTAAAGAAGGGATTGCCAGTACCAGCGCCAAAAATCACGACACGCCCTTTTTCAAGGTGCCGTACGGCCCGTCTTTTGATGTAGGGTTCTGCAACAGCCTCAATTTTTAGGGCCGTTTGGAGTCGGGTTTGTACCCCCGCATCCTCTAATGCGCTTTGTAGCGCCAAGCCATTGATGATGGTGGCAAGCATACCCATATAATCACCCTGCACACGGTCCATACCATTGCTAGCACCTGCAACCCCGCGAAAGATGTTGCCTCCGCCAATGACAATGGCTATTTGAACTCCTTTTTTTACAACATTTTTGATTTCGTTGGCGTAGGCAGCCAAGCGTTCGGGGTCAATCCCGTGGGCACGATCGCCCATCAGCGCTTCCCCACTGAGTTTAAGTAATATGCGTTTGTAATGCATGGAGGAGATTTCCTGCAAATATAACCATTTACCCCCTGAAAAATATGACACAAAAAAAATGCCTTGGTTTTCCAAGGCATTGTTGTGTTTTAGGTTGTTAGGCTTTATACCAAAGCCACCCTTTTAAATCCGGTCACAGTAAGTTCGCTGTTTACAGATTTTACGTAGTCAGCAACACTTTGCTTGGCCTCTTTGATATAGGCTTGATTTACCAAAGTATTGTCTTTAAAGAAACGCTTAAGTTTTCCTTTGGCGATGTTGTCCAACATAGCTTCGGGCTTGCCTTCCTGACGCAATTGGTCTTTGGCAATCTCGATTTCTTTTTCAACTGTTGCAGCATCAACACCTTCCTCATTGAGTGCGATAGGATTCATGGCAGCGGCTTGCATGGCTACGTTTTTGGCAGCTTCGCCAGCGCCATCCACGTTTGCTGACAAACTGGTTAGGGTAGCGATTTTGTTGCCAGCATGGATGTATGAACCCACAAAAGCACCTTCTAGGCGTTCAAACCCACCGATTTCAATCTTTTCTCCAATCACACCAGTTTGCTCGGTCAGCTTTTCAGCTACTGTAATACCTTCAAAATCGGCAGCCAAAAAAGCGTCTAAGCTATCGAAACCAAGTGCTAAGTCGGCCAGTTTGTTAGCCAAAGCCAAATAGCTGTCGTTTTTGGCAACGAAATCGGTTTCACAGTTCACAGACACAATTACTCCAGCAGTGGCATCTGCGTTTACGCGAGCGATTACAGCACCCTCAGAGGAGTCGCGATCAGCTCGGTTGGCAGCCACTTTTTGTCCTTTTTTACGTAAAATTTCAATGGCGGCGTCAAAGTCTCCGTTAGACTCAACCAAGGCTTTTTTACAGTCCATCATTCCGGCTCCGGTAGATTTACGGAGCTTGTTTACATCTGCAGCACTAATTTTTGACATGCGTAGGGGTTTAAATTTTTATTCTTCCTCTTTAGATTTTTCTTCGGTCTCTTCTTCAGAAGTTTCCTCGTTAGCTTCTTGCTCAGTAGCATCCTCTTCCTCAGTTTCTTCAACCTCAGCAGCGGCTTCTTCCTCAGTGGTTTCAGCTTCTTCAGTTTCGAGAGCGGTTTCTTCAACTACCTCTTCAGCCTGAGTAGTAACTTCTTCAACTACTTCTTCTGTCTGAGCAGCAGCTTCTTCAACTGCTTCTTCAGTTTCGGTTGCTGTCTCAGGAACTACTGCTCCTTCTGTTTCGGCAGCTTCAGCAGCTGCTTTTTCTTGCTTGCGTTCGCTGAGTCCTTCACCCACCGACTGGGCGACCAATGCCAAAATTTTGTCGATCGACTTTGAAGCGTCGTCATTGGCAGGAATGGCATAGTCCACTTCTCTTGGGTCGGCGTTTGTATCGACCATAGCGAAGATGGGAATATTGAGTTTTTGGGCTTCACGAACAGCGATATGCTCACGGCGGATGTCAACGACAAACAAGGCTCCGGGCAATCGTGTCATATCGGAAATTGAGCCCAAGTTTTTTTCCAATTTGGCTCGCAAACGGTCTACTTGAAGTTTTTCCTTTTTAGACAAGGTTTCAAACGTACCGTCTTTTTTCATGCGGTCAATGGCAGCCATTTTTTTGACAGCCTTGCGAATGGTCACAAAGTTGGTAAGCATACCTCCGGGCCAGCGCTCTGTAATGTAGGGCATGTTGACCTCAGCTGCAGCCTTAGACACGATGTCCTTGGCTTGTTTTTTGGTAGCTACAAAAAGGATTTTACGCCCCGATGCAGCGATTTTGTGTAGCGCTTGCTGGGCCTCTTCGATTTTGGCAACCGTTTTGTACAGATTGATGATGTGGATACCGTTGCGCTCCATGTATATGAAGGGCGCCATGTTGGGATTCCACTTGCGGGTGAGGTGACCAAAGTGGACACCTGCGTCGAGTAATTCTTTTACTTCGATTTTTGACATTGTTGTTTTCGTTTACGTTCCCTGATTAGCAATATTTGAGTGGCGTTTTTTTTTCGGCCTCAAACATTTAGATGCTAAACTAATGGCAACAAATTAGACACTATTAAATGAACTTATGTATAAGCCAATGCTACCAAACTGTTAACGTTTGGAGAATTGGAATTTTTTACGGGCTTTTTTCTGCCCAAACTTTTTACG
>JBMYLY010000014.1:0-28177 GCA_049596815.1 Flavobacteriaceae bacterium
CATTTAAATGAAGGCTAGTTCTTTAGGATGTTAAAGATCTTTGAGCCACTTTCATTTTCGATTTTCACCATATAGATACCTGCTTTAAGGCTGCTCACATCTAAAGTGTTTGTAACTTCTTTCTGGAAATAGAGCCTTCCAGTCATATCATATACAGAGGCTTGAACAGCACTAGACAAGCCTGAAAAATTTAAGTTTGAACTAACAGGGTTAGGATATATGTTTAAATTTAACTCATGTAAACCATCATCATTTGAAAGAGTAGAGGCAAATGTTTGGCCAATTTTAAGGTTATCAACGGTTATAGTCTCGTTAACACTAGAGGTAGATTGTCTTAATGCGAATTGCGTTATAGAGGTTCCAGGGTCAGCTTCATCTGTTCCAGTAATTGATGCATCAGACTCTGATGATGCATCAACCCACAGTTTTGCGATATTTGAATCTTGATCATACATTACTGTAACTCTGTAGGACTGGCCATAAGTCAAATCACTTGTCCAACTTAAATCAGCTGTACTGTTTTTTGTAGAAAGCCCTAAGGTATAATCTCCTGTGGCAGTTGGAGCTACTATATCAACTCTTGCACGGTAATTAAATTCATCATCTTTAAGCAATGCAAAATATTCATAATCACCCCCAGCTATCGGACCTGTACCAGGATCTACAACCGAAACATCAAATGAATAGTATACAGCTCCATTAACACTTGGAATGGAAACAAATAAGTCTTTACCGCTTTGTCCTGAAACATGTTTCACTTCAGCTTTACCTGAAACAACCCCAACGTCATACCCGGTACCACTGAATACAGTCCAATCATCAGATGACGATAATTCCCCATCTGGGTAATCAAATTCTTCAACGAATGGCAAGGTTTGTTGTTTGTATGTGGTGAAAGTTACAGATGCTGTAACTGCTGGGTCAAGTGAAGCGTGATTTCCGTCTACAAGTTCCAAGGCTAACGTATGTTCACCATAGGAAAGATTTGTGAGAGAAATTGGGTCTGTATCATATTTCATGACTGTATCCCCTCCATCTATAGAGTAGTGTATGTGGCCATCTCCCGAACCTACATTATCAACATTAAAATTTTGAACCGATAAAGTTACGTCAACATCAGTACCAGCAATAAAGTCGTCATTAGCGGGTGAGTTAATTGCGATTGATGGATTGGCAACAGCTTGCTTAACAACTGAAAAATCATCCCAGAATACAACTGCACTACCATATGTTCTAACTTCAAAGTATAAAGCATCTGCTGTTGCTGGCGCAGTTAAAGTGACAGAGTACTCAGCCCAAGTAGTACCAGAACTGTCAAGATATGAAGATGGGCGTAAAGCACTCGCATCGTCAGGAAGATTATCACTATTGGATTTCCAGTAGCTCCATAATCTAGCGTTTCCTGCAACTTCAAATTTGTACCATAGAGAAATGGTGTATGTTTCACCGCTCTCTATGGGTACAGTTTGACCGATATCTTTAGTTCCGCCCGTGTGTTTTGCTGAATAAGTACCTGAATAAACTTCTACAGACTCCTGAGCAGTATTTTCAGCTTTTGAATATCCAGTTGGAGTTGAAGGATCATCCCAATTCTCGAAACCTCCATTAACCATAACTTCTTGACTATGTGATATTCCAATCGTGAATAATATCAATAATAGCGTGTAAATTTTTTTCATATGTATTGTTTAAAATTTCCATAAACTTAACAAAAAAAGAGATAACATTTACACTCTACAAGTAGGTGTTTTGAGTATTTTTGATAGTTTAATATTTTCATAACCTTAAGATTTCATTTGTGAAACAAAACGGGCATCACATTTGAATACTTGATGATTCATAACTTGAAAAAAACAAAAAAGCCGAGACACACATCTCAGCTTTCTTTGGTACCTTGGGTGGGAATCGAACCCACACTCTGTTGCCAGAACTGGATTTTGAATCCAGCGCGTCTACCAGTTCCGCCACCAAGGCTTAAAAACGGGACGCAAATGTAACAAATATTTGAACCATACATGCAAAAAGAAAGGTCAATTCTATTAAAGGCTCAAATAAATTCCTAAATTTGCCACCCCTGTTGGAAAATTTAAATCCCAACCATGGCAAAAGTAAAGATAGAAGCGAAGATTTTTGGGTGTTCCCAAAGCATGGAATTGGCAAAAAACATAGCCGAACACTACGGTGCAACGCTGGGCAATGTGTTGTTTTCCCGATATAGTGACGGAGAGTTTCAGCCCTCTTTTGAAGAGTCGATTCGCGGAGCCCGAATTTTTATTATTGGTTCTACGCAGCCCAGTTCGGAAAACCTTATGGAAATGCTCCTAATGCTCGATGCTGCCAAGCGCGCTTCTGCCCGCCATATCACCGCCGTCATTCCGTATTTCGGCTGGGCACGACAAGACAGAAAGGACAAGCCTCGTGTGCCGATTGGCGCCAAGCTCATCGCCAAGTTGTTAGAGTCGGCTGGTGCCACACGCATTATCACCATGGATTTGCATGCAGACCAAATCCAAGGCTTTTTTGAAAAGCCGGTAGATCACCTGTTCGCATCTTCTATGTTTTTGCCCTATTTAAAGAATTTAAACATCGACAACCTAACCATTGCCTCTCCAGACATGGGAGGTGCCAAGCGCGCCTATGCCTATGCCAAATATTTGGAAAGCGATGTGGTCATTTGCTACAAACAACGCCAAAAAGCGAATGTGATTTCACACATGGAGCTGATTGGGGAAGTGGAAGGCAAAAATGTGGTTCTAGTCGACGACATGGTCGATACGGCCGGTACCCTGACCAAAGCCGCTGACCTGATGATGGAGCGTGGTGCGTTGAGCGTGCGTGCGGTTTGTACCCACCCGCTGCTATCGGGCTCGGCCTACGAACGTATAGAGGAATCTCAACTATTAGAGTTGATTACCACAGATTCTATACCGTTGCGTCAAGAGTCGAAAAAAGTAAAAGTATTGAGCTGTGCCAATCTGTTTGCTGAAGTGATGTACAATGTGCACCACAACCAATCGATTGCCAAAAAATTTATAATGTAAATTCAATAAACCCTAATTATGAAGTCAATTACGATCAAAGGATCTAAAAGAGAAAGCGTGGGCAAGGCAGCGACCAAAGCCCTACGTAATGCTGACAAGGTTCCTTGCGTGCTCTACGGAGGAGGCGAGCCTGTACACTTTTCAGCAGATGAGTTGGCCTTTTCCAAACTGGTTTACACACCGAATGCACATACGGTGGTGATTGATTTGGAGGAAGGCTCTTATAACGCCATTTTGCAAGACATTCAATTCCATCCGGTTTCAGATCGCATCTTGCATGTCGATTTTTACCAACTCCACGATGACAAAGAAGTGTCTATGGACATTCCTGTAGCGTTTGTGGGTGCTGCACCAGGCGTGTTACTCAGTGGTGGTGTGTTGAGCAAGAATAAGCGCAAACTTCGTGTGCGCGCGCTTCCTGCCAACCTCCCTGACTCAATTGTAGCCGACATTTCTAAACTTGAAATTGGTAACAAATTGTATGTAACTGAGGTAGCTGATGATAAATTTACTTTCTTACACCCAGACAACACTGTAGTGTGTCAGGTACGCAACTCTCGTACTTCTATGAAAGCAGCTGATGAGGTAGATGCTGTAGAAGGCGAAGAGGCTGAAGGTGAAGTTACAGAGCAAGAAGCGCCCGCTGAAGGAGAAGCTTAATCTGCTCAGTATTGAACATCAAAAGGCATCTCGAGTTTACTTGAGGTGCTTTTTTTATTTTTACAAAAAAATGTATGCGCTTTTGGCGTTGGTTTGGTGGTAAGAAAGACGAAATGGAAAAATTCCTCATTGTAGGCTTGGGTAATATTGGAGCTGATTATAAAAACACCCGACACAATATAGGCTTTTCTGTGGTAGATGCTTTGGCAGCTGCGCATGATGTCAGCTTTGAAACCAAACGATTGGGAGCTTTGGCTGACTTCAACTATAAAGGAAAAAAAATCCTGCTACTCAAACCCTCAACCTTAATGAACTTGAGTGGAAAAGCGGTTTCGTATTGGATGAAAACCGAAAAAATAAAAACAGCGAATATACTTGTTGTCACAGATGACCTCAACCTGGATTTTGGCAGTTTGCGAATGCGAAAAAAAGGATCCGATGGCGGTCACAACGGGCTTAAAGACATACAATCACGATTAGGAAGCGGAGCCTTTGCACGTTTAAGGGTGGGCATTGGCAATCAGTACAAAAAAGGACATCAGGCAGACTTTGTATTATCGCCATGGAAAAAAGAGGAGTCTCAAAATCTCCCGCACATAGTATTGAAAACTCAAGAAGCTGTCATGGCTTTTGTGCTAGAAGGGGCGGACCGAGCGATGAACACCCATAACGGTGTGGTTATATAATTGAGGCATGAAAACCATTTTTGGACTTGAAAATTATCCCAAAGAAAAAGCATCCATTGTTACCGTGGGTACTTTTGATGGCGTTCATATTGGCCATCAGAGTATTATCAAGCGGTTGGTCAATATAGCTCAAGCCGAGAATAAAACCTCGGTGTTACTTACTTTCTACCCCCATCCACGTATGGTTTTACAATCCAATGTACCCATGCGCCTCATACAAACCATAGAAGAGCGCAAAGCAGCCTTGGCAGAAACCGGTCTCGATGTGCTGGTGATTCATCCTTTTACAGAATCTTTCTCTAGGCTGGATGCGGAGCAGTATGTCAAAGAAGTTTTGGTGGGACAACTCAATGTTCATAAAATCGTAATGGGATATGACCACCGTTTTGGACGAAACCGAAATGCCAACATAGACGATATGCAAGATTTTGGCATCATATATGACTTTGATATTGAGGAAATCAGCGCTACTGAAGTAGAAGCCATTGCGGTGAGTTCTACCAAAGTACGAAATGCCATTTTGGAAGGAGATATGAAAAAAGCCGCTACCTTTTTAGGGAGGAATTTTGAGCTTTCAGGCGAAGTCATTCATGGAGAGAAAAGAGGTCGGGTGCTTCAATTTCCTACAGCCAACATTGACCTAAAAAATGCGCATAAAATTCTACCTAAAAACGGAGTGTATTTGATCAAAAGCACACTGGAAAGACAAACGGTTTATGGGATGATGAACATTGGAGAAAAACCCACCTTTGATGCAAAAAGAACCTCAATAGAAGTTCACTTTTTTGACTGGTCAAAAGACCTGTATGGTGAGCACATCAGGGTAGAAGTTTTAGAAAGAGTCCGAGATGAGCAAAAATTTGATTCAGCAGAAAAGTTACAGGCGCAACTGCAGGCAGATGAATCCCGTTGTCGTTTAATAATTGGTAAATAGAAAGCCCTGTATGCAACAAAGTTTTACTTTTGTAAAAATCACTTTCCATGCTTGACGTATCTGTCCTTCGCGAACACAAAGATGACATCATCCAAGCCCTGACAAAAAGAGGACTGGATGCCAAACCCATGGTGGAAGAAGTTTTGGAGGCAGACGAAAAACGCAGAAGCCTACAAGCAACCCTTGATCAAAACCTTGCCAAAGCCAACGCCATGGCCAAGGAAATAGGGCAACTCTACAGCAATGGCAAAGCCGACCAAGCGCAAGGGCTTAAAGAAGAAACTTCCAAACTCAAATCTGAAAATAAAAACCTACAAGCCCAGCTCAATCAAGCTGTGGAAGACTTGCAAGCTTTGCGTTATAACATCCCCAATGTGCCCCACCAACTTGTCCCGAACGGGCAAAGTGAAGACGACAACGAAGAGGTGTTTCGTTCGGGTGAGGCACCCCAACTGCAAGACGATGCCCTTCCGCACTGGGAACTGGCCGCCAAATACAAGCTTATTGACTTTGAACTTGGCAACAAAATCACCGGTGCCGGTTTCCCGGTATATACCGGTAAAGGGGCGCGCCTCCAACGGGCACTAATAAGTTACTTCTTGGATCAAAACACAGGCATTGGCTATGAAGAAGTACAGGTACCCCACATGGTCAATGAAGCCTCGGGCTTCGGAACAGGGCAACTCCCCGACAAAGAAGGGCAGATGTACCATGTGGGGGCAGATGATTTGTATTTGATTCCAACTGCAGAAGTGCCAGTGACAAACCTCTACAGAGACGTGATGCTCAGCCATGAGCAACTGCCCATTTGCAATACTGGCTATACGCCTTGTTTTCGCCGAGAGGCAGGGAGCTATGGCGCACACGTGCGTGGCCTAAATCGTTTGCACCAGTTTGACAAGGTTGAAATAGTCCGTTTAGAACACCCCGACCATTCCTACAAAGCTTTGGACGAAATGGTAGCCCATGTAAAAAACCTACTCGAAGCACTCGGGCTCCCCTATCGCATCTTACGATTGTGTGGGGGTGATTTGGGCTTTACGTCTGCTTTGACATACGACTTTGAGGTCTATTCGACTGCTCAAAAACGCTGGTTGGAGGTGAGTTCGGTTTCTAATTTTGAAAGTTTTCAGTCGACCCGACTCAAACTTCGGTTTAAGGACAAAGATGGCAGCCGAAAATGGGTGCATACCCTCAATGGAAGTGCTTTGGCATTGCCCCGCGTGTTGGCGGCGCTGTTAGAAAACAACCAAACCCCCAAGGGAATTCGTATTCCAAAAGCCTTGGTGCCTTACACCGGTTTCGAACTGATTGATTAGGATGCACATTCTCAACGTCACATTCAGTATTGACAAATCGGCTGAAACGCCGTGGGTAACTTATGTCCAAAAAAACATTGTTGTCAAATACCATAACACATGTTTGTTGTTACGTATCCATAGCGAAGAAAGTACACACCCTAGCTATGGCATGCAATTTAGTTTTGCCAATAATGCTGCGCTCCATACTTTTAAGAAAGAACAACTGCCAACTATCTATGTTGAACTTCAGAAGGAGTTCCCTAACAAGTGGGTCATGTTTGAAACCGAACTTGAAGCCATTGCCCCTTGAGTGTCAGGCCTAAAAAACATTTGGGTCAACACTTTTTGACCGATGCCAATATTGCGCGCAATATTGCCACTGGACTTACAGGCGATGGCTATAAACAAGTATTGGAAGTTGGGCCAGGCATGGGTATGCTGACACAGTTTTTAATGGAGTCCATTCATGAAGTGCATGTGGTCGAAATCGATACCGAGTCAGTGGCTTATCTTCATATGGAATACCCTGAACTGAGTAAGCGTATCATAGAAGGGGATTTTCTCAAACTCGATTTGGACACTTTGTTTCAACAGCCCATCGCTGTGATTGGAAATTTTCCATACAACATCTCTTCTCAAATCGTATTTAAAACTTTGGAACACAGGAATCTGATACCCGAATTTGTAGGCATGTTCCAAAAAGAAGTCGCTGAACGGATTTGTGAGAAACCCGGCAGCAAAACCTATGGAATCCTATCGGTACTGGTACAGGCTTTTTATGAAACTGAGTATTTATTCAATGTGTCTCGATTTGTCTTCCACCCGCCACCAAAAGTAGCTTCGGGTGTGTTGCGACTTCGCAGAAAAGAAATTTACAAACTCCCCTGCGATGAAAAGCTGTTCTTTAGAGTGGTTAAAGCCGCATTTCAACAACGCAGAAAAACCCTGCGCAACAGTCTAAAGTCATTCCAAATCCCTACCAATTTAAAAGAAGATACTATCTTTGGGCAACGTCCGGAGCAACTGGGCGTTGCGGATTTTGTTCGACTCACAAAAATGATAACGCATGACACCCTTTCAGCTTAGCGATGAACTTCTGCAGCAAATCAAGCTGGATATTGATGCACGTCATGACAAAACACTCCAAAAACTATTAGAGGAATATCACTACGCTGATTTGGCTGAGATTTTTGATGCACTACCCATAGATTATGGGGTGTACCTATTTAAGCTCATCGATACAGAAAAGACTTCTGATGTACTTACAGAAATCGATGAAGATGTTCGTGAGGACATTCTAGAAGCACTCTCCACCGAAGAGATCGCCACAGAGCTCAATGAAATCGACACCGACGACGCAGCCGATATCATTGCCGAACTTCCTGAAGAACGTCAAGAAGAGGTAATCGAGCAAATTTCAGATGCTGAATTTGCCCAAGACATTCGAGAGCTTTTGACTTATGACGAAGACTCTGCCGGAGGTCTGATGGCAAAAGAGCTAGTGAAAGTCAATCAAAACTGGACGGTGACCCGTTGTGTCAAAGAAATGCGTATTCAGGCACAGGAAGTTACCCGCGTACATTCTATTTATGTGGTAGATGATGACAATGTGCTTTTGGGGCGACTATCGCTCAAAGACTTGCTCACCGCCAACGACCGCAGCAAAATTAAAAGTGTTTTTATTCCTAAGGTCGATTCTGTACACGTAGAAGAAGACGGGGAAGAAGTGGCCAAAATCATGTCCAAATACGACTTGGAGGCCATTCCGGTGGTGGATGACAATAAAAAATTATTGGGCAGAATCACCATCGACGATATTGTAGATTTGATCAAGGATGAAGCCGAAAAAGACTACCAGTTGGCAGCAGGTATTTCTTCAGATGTTGAGGCGGACGATTCCATTTTCGAACTGACACGTGCCCGTTTGCCTTGGTTGATTTTAGGGCTCATTGGTGGTTTGGGCAGTGTGTTTATACTGGAAGGTTTTGAAGGAATTATGACCCATCCTTCTTACAGGACTTTGTTTTTCTTTACCCCACTCATCGCGGCCATGGCCGGAAATGTGGGTGTACAATCTTCGGCAATTATCGTTCAGGGGCTTGCCAATGACATAGTAAAAGGAAGCTTGTGGCATCGCTTACTTAAAGAAATTGGTCTGAGCCTTATCAACGGAGGTGCCTTGGCACTTTTGGTCATTTTATTTGGTTGGATTGCTAAACAACCTACTGATGTCAGCATTACCATTGCATTGTCGATGTTGTGTGTGATTGTTGTTGCCGCGTTAGTAGGTACTTTTGTCCCTATCGTATTGCATCGCAGGGGGATAGACCCTGCCATTGCTACAGGCCCTTTCATCACGACTAGCAACGACATCTTTGGCATCTTTTTGTTTTTCTATATCGCCAAACTCATGTTGGGGTTCTAAACCGACTCAAATGCGCGTACTCCACGTAGACGAAAACCACTCAACACTGCCCGACGGACTTAAAGCCTTGGGCATAGAGAATGATTTTGACTACAACGCTCCCAAAGCGGAAATCATGCAAAAAATCCATTCCTATCATGGGCTGGTTATTAGAAGTCGTTTTCCGATAGATGCCTCCTTTATGGATGCGGCCACAGGGTTGAAATTTATTGCCCGGGTGGGTTCCGGATTGGAAAATATTGACACCGACTATGCACAGTCCAAAGGCATCTATGTTATTTCAGCACCCGAAGGAAACAGCAATGCTGTGGCAGAGCATGCCATGGGTATGTTGTTGACGCTTTTTAACAAACTGATCGTCGTGCACCGTGAGCTACAGGACGGGGTGTGGAAACGCGAACCCAATCGAGGCGAAGAGTTGGAAGGAAAAACCATTGGTCTGATTGGTTACGGAAATACCGGAAGAGCCTTTGCTCGAAAACTACAAGGGTTCGAGGTCGAAGTTTTGTGTTGTGACATTCGCCCTAATGTTGGGGACTCTTTTGCCCGCCAAGTCTCATTGGAAACCCTCCAAAAAGAAGCCGAAATCATAAGTCTTCATGTGCCAGAGACGCCTTTGACCACAGCCATGATAGACAGCGACTTTATCAATAAAATGGCCAAACCCTTTTGGCTTATCAACACCGCCAGAGGAAAAAATGTGGTCACAAAAGACCTCATTGATGGTTTGGAAAAGGGTAAGGTTTTAGGCGCATGCCTCGATGTGTTGGAGTACGAAAAAAGCTCCTTCGAACAAGCCGAATTCACTCAAAGAGAGCTTACTTATCTACTGAATTCCGACAAGGTAATCATGAGCCCTCATATTGCCGGTTGGTCACACCAAAGCAAAGTCAAACTGGCGCAGACCATCGTTGATAAAGTCCAAAAAATCTTTTTTGACAGGGTTTAGTTTAACCTTTTGTTTACGTAAAGGGATGGGCAGAAGTTTATTTTTACCCTATGAAAAAAATACTGATTCTTTGTACTGGAAATTCTTGTAGAAGCCAAATGGCTCACGGCTATTTCAGTCATTTAGAAAGAGCCAAACTCGAAGTTTACAGCGCCGGTATAGAAACCCACGGCGTCAATCCACGTGCCATTGCCATAATGAGTGATGATGGCATCGACATTTCAAAACACACCTCCAACAACGTGGACGAATATCTCGATATTGACTTTGATTATATCATAACCGTTTGTGACCATGCCCATGAAAACTGCCCTTATATCCCAGCCAAGTCTGCGGTGCGTATTCACCACGACTTTTATGACCCTTCAAAATTGATTTCCGAGGATGAAGATGAAATCTATAAGGCCTTTGCTCGTACTCGCGACGAGATCAAAAGCTTTGTCAAAGCATTCTTAAAAGAGTTGTCATAAACAACTATCGCATCACCAACTGAAGTGTTAGTTTGGCACGTTGTTCCAAAAGCAACTCGTGCGTGTCTAACAAAGCATCGGCACTGTGCTGATCGAAGTGCCTGATGGTATATAAGGACACATCTGGAGTGTGTTTTACTTTGAAGCGACCGCGCAACTGTTGTAACAGATCGTCCATGCGGTTAAACTTGTCAAAGACACAGACCGAAAAACTAATAGCAGAGTTTTGTATTAAATCCACTTTCATCTTGTGGTCGTGTAGCCATTTGAAAATATCACTGATGTTTTCTTCAACAATAAAGGAGAAATCACGCGATGAGAGCTTGATTAACGAAAGGCCTTTTTTGACAATATAGCATGGCACTTCGGGCACAATGGCCGCTCCTTTGGTTACTACCGTCCCCGTGTCGTTGGGGTTGACAAACGACTTGACATGCAAAGGAATTTCTTTTCGTTGTAAGGGCTGTAAAGTTTTGGGGTGTATGACGGACGCCCCATAAAAAGCCAACTCGATCGCTTCTTGATAAGAAATTTGTTGTAACAACTCGGTCGATTCAAAATGGCGGGGGTCCGCATTGAGTACCCCGGGTACGTCCTTCCAAATGGTAACCGAGGTTCCATTGAGGCAGTAGGCAAATATGGCCGCACTATAGTCAGAACCTTCCCTTCCGAGCGTCGTTGTGAAATTGTTGTCATCGCTACCAATAAATCCTTGGGTAACATACAGCTGACCTCTTTTTAAATGTTGGTCAATAGCTTTTTGGGTGGCATCCCAATCGACATTGGCATCTCGGTAATTGGTATCCGTTTTGATGCAATTGCGCGCGTCGAGCCATGAAGAAGTCATCCCAACATGATTCAAATACGCATTGATAATGGTAGTCGATACCAACTCCCCGGTGCTGACCACTTGGTCATAAACAAAAGAGTAGTGAGGCGATTTGTTGTGGTCAAGAAAATGAATGAGCTGATCAAATAAGGTTTTGACACTCTTAAAAACAGGGTGTTCTTTATGTTCAAAAAGCCCCTCCATAATCGTTTGGTGATAGGATGTGACCTCTTGGATGTGTCCTGATAGGTTTTTAGGTTGCTCAAAATAGGCTTGTACGACCTGCTCCATGGCATTGGTAGTTTTGCCCATGGCCGAAACCACGATTAGGGTGTCTTTGTGCCCTACTTCTTGTAGCACTCGAACGACATTTTGAACGCCTGCCACATCTTTGACAGACGCACCTCCAAACTTAAATACTCTCATTGGGATGTTGGGTTATAAAATCAGTTATAGCATGATTGTCCATTTGAACCATACGCCATTCGGGCAATAGCTGAGCGCCTGTTTTCTCATAAAAGTCGATGGCACTTTGATTCCAATCGAGCACGGCCCATTCTATACGGCGTGCACCCTGTTTTGCTGCATGATGGATAAACGTTTTGTATAATGAAAAACCGATGCCCATACCACGGAAAGACTGGCTTACAATCAGGTCTTCTAGGTGCATGCTTTTGCCTTCCCAAGTTGAATAGCGCGGATAGCCCAATGCCATGCCCACTACCTCTTGTTGGTGTTCTGCAACAAAGCAGGTAAAAGCGGGGTTGGGCCCAAATCCATCATCAATAAGGTCTTGGGCTTGTACGACTACCGCGTCGGGAGCACGCTCAAATGTGGCCAACTCTTGAATGAGCGCCAAAACCGCATGCGCGTCTGTTGGCAAAGCTTTCCTTATGAGCACATCTTTTTTCATCGGCTGCAAAGGTAATGCATCAGCACCAATTGAAAGAAGCTGGGCTGTCTGAAAAAAGATTCCTCTTTTGTCCAAAAGGGCAACTTGTATTTGTATTTTTGGCATCCCGTAGTGGGATGGCGGGCAAAAGGTGCCAAGGTTTCCTATTTTATAAAGAAACAAAGCCCTTTTCAAATTTTGATTGACAAAAAGAAAACTATTGAAAACTGTCAAGCTGCCCAAAAGTCTGTTTGAAAATAAACAGACATTGGAAATCATCAACAAGATTTCTGAAAAACAAAGTTGCTGTGTTTCGGGTCTTGCGGGATCTTCCTATGCCTTTTTTACAGCAAGCTTATCTGAAAAAACCGATCAACCTCTTCTTTGGATTGCCGAAAATAAGGAAGAAGCGGCCTACTGTTTTAATGATTTAGAACGCTTGTTGCCCGACCGAGAAGTCTTGTTCTATCCGGCAAGTTATCGGAGACCATACCAAATCGAACAGGTCGACAACGCGAATGTAATGATGCGGGCAGAGGTACTCAAAAAGATTAGTGCCACCTCAAAAGCCTGCATAGTCAGCTATCCCGATGCCTTGTTCGAACAAGTATTGACCCGCAAAGAACTCAAGAAAAAAACCCTTCAGCTGGGTGTGGGCATGGAAGTGTCTATAGATTATGTAAACGAAGTGCTGTTCGAATATGAATTCCATCGGGTAGACTTCGTAACCCAACCCGGGGAGTTTTCTGTTCGTGGCGGGATTTTGGACATTTTTTCTTTTGACAGCGAGGTTCCTTATCGGTTGGAATTTTTTGGTGATGAAATAGACCGCATCAGCATTTTTGATGTTGTCAGCCAACGATCCATGGAGTCATGCAAAAAGGTCGATATACTGGCCAATGTCGAACAAAAAATAGCTCAAGAACAGCGACAATCGTTTTGGTCTTTTTTGCCTGACAACACGCTTTTTCTACACCATGGCACTTCTCATGTTGCAACGGTTTTGGACAGCATGTACAAGCAAACAGAAAATGTGGGAGAAGGAGAAACCTTAACAAAAATTGCCCCCGAAAAATTGTATTGCCAAGGAAGCACGTTTGAGACAGAGATTAATCATCGCATCCAGATCGATTTTTCTGGACAAGCAAAGCTGGATCATCATTTTCAATATAACTGCAGTCCGCAGCCGACTTTTCAACGCAATTTTGAGCGCATTACGGCACACCTGAAAGAAAACGACCAACAAGGAGTACAAAACCATGTCTTTTGTAGCAATGACCAACAGGCCGCTCGGCTTACACGCATTTTTGAGGAAGTAGAAATCCCGCATCAGTTGCATGTGATGCCTTTGTACCGTGGGTTTATAGACCACACAAATCAAATTGCATGTTATACCGACCATCAGTTTTTTGAGCGCTACCACAAGTTCAGACTCAAAAACGGATATGCTAAAAAACAAGCCATCAGTCTTAAGGAGTTTAACCAACTGCAAGTCGGGGATTATGTGACACACATCGACCATGGGATCGGCAAGTTTGGTGGCTTACAACACATAGAAGTTGAGGGCAAAAAGCAAGAAGCCATCAAGCTTATCTATGGAGAACGCGACATACTATATGTAAGCATCCACAGCCTTCACAAAATTGCCAAATACAACGGTAAGGAGGGAACGGTTCCCAAACTCTTTAAACTGGGATCGGCCGCATGGAAAAAACTCAAACAGAAAACCAAGAAAAAGGTCAAAGAAATTGCCTTTAACCTGATTGAGGTCTATGCCAAACGCAAAGTCAAAAAAGGATTTCAGTACGGACCCGATAGCTACCTACAACACGAACTCGAAGCTTCTTTTATCTACGAGGACACCCCTGACCAACGCAAATCTACAGAAGCTGTAAAGTCGGATATGGAAAGTGAACAACCCATGGACCGATTGGTATGTGGGGATGTGGGTTTTGGAAAAACTGAGGTGGCCATTCGGGCAGCCTTTAAAGCCGTTGACAACAACAAACAAGTCGCGGTTTTGGTGCCTACCACCATATTGGCCTATCAGCATTTTAACACCTTCTCTAAAAGGCTGGCAGACTTTCCCGTGCGTGTGGATTATATCAACCGTTTTCGAACTGCCAAAGAACAAACCCAAGTTTTGGAGGAAGTTTCTTCTGGTGCCATAGACATACTCATTGGAACCCATCAGTTGGTCAGTAAACGAACGAAATTCAAAAACCTAGGACTGCTAATCGTTGATGAAGAGCAAAAATTTGGCGTGGGTGTCAAAGAAAAATTACGCAGTTTGAAAGCCAATGTAGATGTACTCACACTGACGGCCACACCCATTCCTAGAACCTTGCAATTTAGTCTTATGGCCGCCCGTGATTTGTCGATTATTAATACCCCGCCCCCCAACCGGCATCCGATTGACAGTCAGGTGATAGGGTTTAGTGAAGCGCAGATTCGAGATGCCATCAGCTATGAACTCCAACGCGGTGGGCAGGTCTTTTTTGTACACAACCGGGTAGAGCACTTGGCAGAATTTAGTGGTATGATACAGCGCTTGGTACCCGATGCCAAAATTGCCCATGCACATGGCCAAATGGAAGGCAAAAAACTAGAAACCACCATGCGCGATTTTATTGAGGGCAAATATGATGTTTTGTTGGCCACCACCATCATAGAAAACGGATTGGACGTGCCCAACGCCAATACCATTTTGATCAACAACGCCCACCATTTTGGATTGAGCGATCTTCACCAGATGCGCGGCCGTGTGGGGCGTTCCAATAAAAAAGCTTTTTGCTATTTTATCTCAGCTCCTATATCGACCCTGACCGACGAGGCTCGCAAACGTATGCGGGCGCTTTCGGAACACACAGCACTGGGTGCAGGATTTCAAATTGCCATGCGAGATTTGGAAATCAGAGGCGCCGGAGACCTACTCGGCGGAGAACAGAGTGGGTTTATTAATGACATTGGTTTTGAAACCTACCAAAAAATCTTAAAAGAAGCGGTAGATGAACTCAAAGAGTCGGAGTTTAAATCCCTTTTCGAAAACGAAGCACCCTCAAAAAAAGAAGTACAAATCGATACCGACTTGGAACTGCTTTTCCCAGACTCTTATATTAACAATGTCAGGGAACGGTTGGTGTGTTACCAAGATTTGGCTGAAATCAATGACGAAGATGCCCTAAAAGATTTTGTCGATCAGCTGAAAGACCGCTTTGGACCCCTTCCGCAAAACTCACAATCTCTGATTAATAGTGTGCGTCTCAAATGGGTATGTGGCAATCTTCACATCGAAAAAGCAGTGCTTAAAAAGGACAAACTCATCTGCTATTTTGATGCCAATCCCCAAAGCGACTTTTACCAATCTAGCAGTTTTAGAGATTTGCTTTCAAAATTGCAAACTCACCCCGTGAAAGGCACACTCAAAGAAAAAAAACAGGGCGATCGCAGCAGGTTGATGTTGGGCTTTGATCAAGTTCGAAGCATAGAAGCAGCACTCGACTGCTTAGCACACTTAGCCTAAAAAACCTATAGCTGTTTGAGGTCTTTGATGACCCGAAATGCCTTGTCAACCTGAGCCTCATTGACCAAAATGGTGAACTCATTGGAAGTGGAAATTACCTCATAGATATTGATACCCTCCCATGAAAGGCGTTGAAACACAAAATAGTAGATGCCCGGTACCGAAACATTTTCTGTAGGCAGCTTGACGGAGATGGAGGAAAGATCTTCCTCTTTGTGAATACACACTTCCTTTTCGAAACAGTTTTCTACATGCTCAGCCAGGTTGCTACTGACTACCACATTACACTCATGAACCCCACGAGATGAAGTGTAAAAATTTCCCTTATCATCAGAAATACTCGATAGCAATTTGGCTTGGGAAGCCAACAAGGTAGGCGACACCTTGTAATTGTAGTCAATAAGAGAGGAACGCACGGTGATGTCCCCAATATTGCGAAGGGTTTTAATAATTTTTAAAGAGGAACGAAATTCAAAATCAGAAGACAAACGCTTCAGTGCCATCACAATCGCACCGTTGCGCACCTCTTTGTTCATGACCTCACTGATTTCTTTGTTGATGATGCGTGCTAAGGAAGTTAGATTAATAATTCCTTGGGTCAGCGCACTCACCAAAAAGGGTTTGCTTTTGATATAGTCTTCTACAGCGGCTGCTATGGTCTTCATTTTTTTATTTATTGTTGTGAAGCAAAAATAGTAAAAACCAACAAATTGTTACTTATTTAACATATTGTCAAAAAAAGTAATAGGCATTTTCGATAAATTCAATAATATGTCTGTTGTTATCTTTTAAAATGCTAATAATATCAAGACTTACCTCCACATCCAAGTCTTGGGTTTGTACAAAATGGTTGGTAGCAGAGACCAACAAGCGCTGTTTTTTTGGGGTTACAAAACTTTGCGGTAAGCCAAAGTCAGCACTGCTACGCCATTTGACTTCAACCACAGCCAGGCGGTTGCCTTTTTGGGCGATGATGTCGATTTCGGCTTTGCATAAGCGATAATTTCGAGCCACGATGCGAAATCCTTGTTTGAGTAAATAGGCCACTGCCAAGTCTTCGCCTATACGGCCTCTGTCGGTAGGTTTCATCTTTGTCATTTGGGATTCATAAGGTATGAAAAATTGAGCTATAGAGGGATAAATTCCTATTTTTGCGGCTGATCAGCAATAGATGACAGCGAAGCGATACACCCTTACTGCCGCCCTTCCCTACACCAACGGTCCGATCCATATCGGGCACTTGGCCGGAGTTTATGTGCCAGCAGATATTTATGCCCGTTATCTGCGTCTTAAAGGCAAAGATGTTCTCTTTGTCTGTGGTAGCGATGAGCATGGAGTGGCCATCTCTATGCGGGCACGAAAAGAAGGCAAAACCCCTCAAGAAATTATCGATCATTATCATCAGCTGATCAAAAGCTCATTTGAAGATTTTGGAATTTCATTTGATTACTACGGCCGCACGTCTGACCCCATTCATCACCAAACAGCCGGTGATTTTTTTAAAAAACTACACGAGCAAGGCGATTTTGTTGAACAAACCACCGACCAGCTCTATGACGAACAGGCACAACAGTTTTTGGCCGATCGGTTTGTCGTTGGCACCTGTCCCAAGTGTGGTCACCCCGAAGCCTATGGCGACCAATGTGAAGCCTGTGGCAGTTCGCTTAACGCAACAGACCTGATCGATCCCAAATCGACTTTGAGCGGCAGCACCCCTACCCTCAAAGCCACCAAGCACTGGTTTCTACCCTTAGAACGCTACCAAGACTTTTTAGAAGAATGGATTCTCAAAGGGCATGCCGACGATTGGAAACCCAATGTGTATGGGCAGGTCAAATCGTGGCTCGATGACGGACTCAAACCGCGTGCAGTTACCCGCGATTTGGATTGGGGCATCCCAGTTCCTGTAGCCGGCGGTGAAAACAAAGTCCTCTATGTGTGGTTCGATGCGCCCATCGGGTATATCTCTGCCACCAAGGCATGGGCCGAGGCGAGTGGCAAAGACTGGCGGCCCTACTGGCAAGACAGCGACACCGAATTGATCCATTTTATTGGCAAAGACAATATTGTTTTTCACTGCATCATATTCCCGGCCATGCTCAAAGCCGAAGGCACTTTTGTGTTGCCCGAAAATGTCCCTGCCAATGAGTTTTTGAATTTGGAAGGTCAAAAATTGTCCACTTCCAAAAACTGGGCCGTTTGGCTGCACGAATACCTGAAAGAATTTCCGGGGAAGCAAGATGTGTTGCGCTATGCGCTGACCGCCAATGCGCCCGAAACCAAAGACAACGACTTTACCTGGCGTGATTTCCAAGCCCGAAACGACAGCGAATTGGTGGCCATTTATGGTAATTTTATCAATCGCATTTTGGTGTTGACCCACAAATATTACGGAGGCAAGGTGCCTACACCCAACACCTTGACCACTGTCGACCAAGAAACCATAAAAGCCCTGAGGGATTTGCCCAATGAGGTCGCAGCATCACTCGACAAATACCGTTTTCGTGAGGCCAGCCAAACGATGATGAAAATCGCACGTTTGGGCAACAAATATTTGGCCGACGAGGAACCTTGGAAAAAGATGAAGACCGACCCAGATCGGGTGCAAACCATCATGCATACGGGCCTTCAAGTGGCTGCGGTACTGTCGCTGGTGAGCATGCCTTTTTTGCCACATACGGCTAAAAAGCTACGCCAGTTGTTGGGATTGCCCCAAGAAGCTTCTTGGGACGAACTTTCCCAAAACGAATGGCTTGCACCGGGCAGCCAACTACAAACACCCGAACTGTTGTTTGAAAGAATCGATGACAGCGCCATTGAAACACAAATCGATAAACTCAAAAACCCGTCGTGAGGGCCTGCGCTCCACAGAGCGCCAGACCCCGAACGGCTTACAACAACAGAAGCTCGTCGCAATGTACCTCGGTAACATAGCGCTTTTCGCCTTCTTTGTTTTCATAACTGCGATGCACCAGTTTGCCTTCGATAGCCACTTTTTTACCTTTTTCTAGATACTGTTCGCACAGCTCTGCCAGCTTGCCCCAAGCAACCACTTGGTGCCATTGGGTGTTTTCGACCCGCTCGCCTTGGGCGTTTTTGTAGTGGTCGTTGGTGGCCATGGAAAACTTGGCGCCTTTGCGCTTGTTTTCCAATTGAAGCATCTCTGGATCGGCACCCAAATGGCCAATCAGCGTAACACGGTTTTGAATTTTGTTCATGATATAAAGATTTAAAGTGAAACAATGGCCCAAAACTAACGTACTTTTTAGTCGGTAGTCGGTTGTTTTTCCTTTACTACCGATTGTAGTCGTTTGTTGTCGGTTACATTATGAGGGTTAGATGGGGGCTGATTATCAACTTCCAATTAACCATCAAGAATTTTTTATACTTTTAAACATCTCAAATCGAATGTACCATGCCACGCCTATGTTTGGAATGTAACCAACCCATATCGGGACGGATAGACAAACGTTTTTGCGACGATGCTTGTCGCAACCACTACAACAACCGTCAAAACCGTGACCGTACCCGACTGATGCGCAATACCCACCATGTGTTGCGGAAAAACCACCGCATCTTATCCCGGCTCAACCCCAAAGACAAAACCAAAATTTCTCGGAAAAGGTTGATCGAAGAAGGCTTTTCCTTTGACCATATCACCCAGTTGTACCGCACCCGAAAAGGCACACGCTACTACTTTGTGTATGACCAAGGCTATTTGCCTTTAGAAAACGATTGGTATATGCTGGTAAGGCGAGGTTAGCGCCAGCGTTGACTGCGCAATTTCAGTGCGGCCAGCACCACATCCCGACGGCTGATTTGGCCTACCAAAAGTCCGTGTTTGAGTACCGGCAAACGGCGGCGGCTGTTTTGGTGGAATTGACGTGCCGCATCAAAAATGGTGGCATCGTGGGCAATGGTATTGACAGGCGTGGTCATAAAATGGGCCACACTTTTTTCCAAAATAGGCATGTTAAAATAGCGGCTCTCGGAAATCTGCTTCATACAATCGGCCTCGGAAATGATGCCAATGAGTTTGCCACTGTTGTCTACCACAGGGCCACCCGAAATACGGTATTTGGCAAAGGATTCCATGATTTGCAGGATGGATTGTTCGGGAGAAAAGGTGATCAAATCACGGGTCATATAGTCCGAAACGAGCAAAGGCGGGTTGGGGGCCTGTGGGGCCTTGGCGCGTGCACCTTGAAAGCTCTTGACTGCCATGATAATTTCATTTTCTCTCTCAATATACAATATTTTTTAAAACCACTCCCTACCCTATCCACTCAAAAGGCTGTATTTTTGGGGGAGATGAGTGCGACATATGCTGTATTGGGTTGTGGTTGGCTGGGGCTTCCTTTGGCGGAAAGCCTGCGGAAATCAGGATATAGTGTTCGTGGTAGTGTACGAAGGCAAACGGCCCTTGCAGATCTAGAAGATGTTGGGGTAGCACCCCATCTTATCCATCTGCATGAGGATAAGGTCGAGGGGGCAATTTCTCTTTTTCTGGAGGGGGTTTCTCGTCTTTATCTCACCATCACTCCGGGATTGCGAAAAGATCCCAAACGCAATTTTGTGGCTGTGATAGAAAACTTGGTTCCCCACATTGCAAAAAGCCAAGTCAAAGAAGTGGTATTTACCAGCAGTACGAGTGTGTTTGGAGCCACCCAAGGCGTTGTAGGGCACGAGACCTTCCCATTGCCCGATACGGAAAGCGGAAGACAATTGCTTGCTGTAGAACAATTGCTGTTGGCGCAAACATCGTTTACTACCCAAATCCTTCGATTGGGTGGATTAGTAGACCGGAATCGACATCCGGCCCAAACACTGGCACGCAAAGAAATCATCACAGAACCCCAAGCACCCATCAATCTTATCCACAGGACTGATGCTAAGGGTCTTTTGCTTCACTTGCCCAATCAAGCACCTTGGAACGCTACTTATAATGGAGTGGTGCCATGGCACCCATCAAAAAAAGATTTTTACGATCAGGCTGCGAAAGAACTGGGGCTCCCTCCACTGCGATTTAGCGATACGCCAGGAGCTACCAACAAAAAGGTAGTAGATCTCCGTATTGAAAACGAATTAGGCTACGTCTTTAAAGAACCCCGTCTGGGTCTTACAAATTGGGTTGGGTAGCCAAGCGGTTGTAGTGGCGCGCAAAAACATTCCATGCCCATACCACATCCTCCATATCGGTTGCAAACTCGGGCGCAGTGTGCTGGGATGCATCGGCATAGCGCACGATTCCTATGCGTGTTCGAAAGACTTTGTACCTACCGATGAGTTGTGGGATTTGTAGGGTGTCAGGAAAATCAGCAGCTTTGATTTTGTCTGCCTCTTGGGCGATGGCTTGGAGCTGTACTGCTAGGTTTTTATAGGGTATTTTGGGCAAGTCGGAAAGTTGGGCAAACAAAGGGGCAAAAAGTTGATTTTCATCGACAGCGATTTCTGTTAGCTCGGGTACATTGACAAAAAACAGCTTGTCCGCATTGTCATTGGGTGATTTCTCAACAGGAGGAGGTGTGTGTTGGGTACAAGCCACACAAACCAAAGCCAATAACAAAAAATGAACTTTCACAGCGCTAAGATACGGCCTAATTGCAACTTCAGACAATGACATGAAATGACCCCCTTACGCCCTGCTAGGCGTGTGTTTTGGTTTTATATCCGGGTTCGTCTTCAAGCGCCATTTTTGGGGTACGGTCTTCATAGAACAATCCCCAGTGTTTTTCGGGTTCATTTGGGTCGGAGGAGCCTTTCCAAGGTTCATCAAAGGCTTCAAAGACAAAAGTCAAAATATTGTGTGTGTCGGTCCAACGACACAAAGCGTCATAATACATTTTCTGAAACACCACATTGGCATGCGCCTTTGGAAAACCGCGGCCGTTGGCGTTGGTGGCCCATCCGGCTTCAGTGATAACTACGAGTTTATCAGGGTAGCACTCGGACACTTGATTGTAATTGCTTTGGGTATGCGCCAAGGCATGATCTATGGATTGGTTTTCCCAAAGTGGGTAGGTATGAATAGAAATAAAATCCAATTCCTCCACGAGTGGTGCCAGTTTGTCGAGCCATGGTACATAGTTTTCACAGAAGGTAATCGGCTGATGGGTGGCTGCTTTTACTTTTCTGACATACGCAATCATGGCCTCCACAGAGACCATATTGCCGGACCAATCCACGCAGGATTCGTTGCCCACTGCCGTCGAAAAAATGATGTCGGGATACTGATTCGCCCACTCAATCAGTGTCTCTACTTGTTGTTGGTTTATTTTTTTGTTTTTAGCAATTTGCTCTTTGCTAAAAGTGCCTCCCCACGGGCAATGAGGGTTCGAGACCTCCCCTTCGAGATAGGCGCCTAGCATCACCTTTAGGGGCAACTGTTCGTCAAGAATGACTTTGAGTACCGTTTTGGCATGTGGGTCACAACTGTAAAGTCTGATGTAACTCCAGTGGTTTTTGACGATGTGTAAGTCTTCTTTAATTTGGGCATAGGTGGGATATGTGCCTCCTGGTCTTTGCCCTTCGCGAAATCCGGAGTAGCAGACAGCTGGGCCTTTGGGTATAGAAAGTACTTTGGTATAATCCATAAATCGACTCGTTATAAAGGCCAAACTAGGTGTTAAACTTAAGTTGTTCGTCTTTGTCCCACAAGCCCCAATAGGCACCTACGTCTCCTTCTGCTCCTACCTTCCAGGGTTCATCAAATGCGGAGAAATAAAACATTTCAATTGCGTCTTCTTTTGACCACAGCTGGGCGTTGATGTAGTACTGCAACGCGTTTTCGTAAGATGGATGTGCGTCGCCAAGACTGGATCCTTGACTCGGCCATCCGGTTTCTGTAATGATTACTTTTTTGCCGCCTCCAACATCTTTGGCATGGTGATACATCTGCTTCATGTAAAGGAGTGAATAGTCAATATGACAGGCTTCCCAATAGGGGTAACAGTTGGCCAAAATTACATCGCATGCTTCTGTGATTTTGGGTCTGCTTGAAAACTCATAATAGGCATCCACATAGCCGACCTCTATGTTGGGCACCGCTTCTTTAAAGCGAATGATATATTCGATGAGTTGCTGCTCGGAAAGTTCCTTTCTATACATCACCTCATTGCCCACAGCTGCGATATCTACATGTCCATCGCGACACAATTGAATGAGGCCGTTTAGCTCTTTCTCATTTTGCTCTAAATCGTCACTCAACCAAGCGCCCACCAAGGTTTTTAAACCATACGATTTGGCCAAAGCGGGTATTTGTTCGTTACCCTCTGTACAGGAAAAGCTTCGGATCCAGTTGGTATAGGGTGCTATACATTCCAATTTTCTACGGATTTGTGCTTCGCTCAACGCATCCCCGGGGTTTTGTCCCTGGTCGTAAGGGCTAAAGCAGATGCCGTGCATTTTAGATTTTAGAACCGTTGTTGAAATTTCTTTTAGCGTGTCTTGGCTGTGTTTGGATTGTGAAAATCCGGCTAGTGATAAGTGTTTTTCTTTTCTATATGACATGGCAATATTATTTACTGTTGCGCTCCGCGAGAATTTTACTTACTTCTTTGGCGCTCGACTCATTAATTTCATAGTTTTTCATCACATAAATGGCAATACAAGTTCCTATAACGGGCAGTACGGTATAAAAAATACGCAAGCCGGTCATGGCACTTTCCGTTTGTTCAGGCAGACTGGCATCGAACCCAACTGAACTCATGATAACACCGCTAAACAAGCCTGCTAAGGCGGTGCCAAACTTGACCATCCACCAATACAGGGCCCCAAAAGTAGCCTCTTTTCTGGGCAAACCGTTGTTGAGCTCGTCCAAGTCGCAGGTATCTGCGGTCATACTCATCATCAGGGTAAACAAACCGCCAATTCCAAATGAAAACAAGGGAAGTGCAAACAAAAACATATAAGGCTTGCCGGGGATAAACAAGAACCAAAACAATATGTAGCCCAATATGGAAATGGCTTGCGAGATCATAAATGTTTTTTTCTTGCCCAAACGTTCAGACATTTTGGTCACAATAGGAATCACCAAAAAAGTCGTTAGCAAAGCGCCTACTGACCCATGAAGGGTGGGCCATACGCCGGCAGCGTTTGCATCGCCCTGAAATAAGTAGTAAACAATTATAAAAAATGAAAACGCCGCAATGGTTTGGAAAGAGTTGAAAATAAAAAATGTAGCCACACACAAACGAACAAAAGGTCTGTTGTTTGCGGCATCTTTAAAGCCTATGATAAAGGTTGAAAAATTGTCCTTGATGGTTTTGAAAGTAATCGAAATCAATGTATCATCGTCGATTGTTGACTTTCCCTTTATAAACAATGCGGGCACCAAAGCCAAAAGGGTACAAAACACACTTACATAGATGGCAAGAGTGCGGGTGCCCGATTCAGGGGAACTAAACCAGCTATCGTCATAAATGATGATCCAAAACCAAGGCACAATCACCCATGCCCACTGGCCAATCCATTGCGCGACGGCCATGATGCGTGTACGTTCGTGAAAGTCATTGCTCATTTCATACCCAAGCGCTACATAGGGTACACTAAAAATGGTAAGCCCCAAATAAAACAAAACAGACAACAGTAAAAAATACCAAAAATTGAAAGTTAGCCCGTTCTCAGGATAGAGTTGCCACATGGCGATAAATGAAGCTCCCATAACGAGGGCACCTACAAAAATATACTGTCTTCGACGGCCCCAACGTGATTTGGTATTGTCAGATATAAAACCCATGAGTGGATCGGTCAGTGCGTCGACAACTCTGGGTAAAAAGAAAATCAATCCCCACATCAGCGGGTCAAAACCAAAGTCTTGAATCAACACCACCATAAAAACACCCAGCGCCGCCGGAAACATTTGCATGGCCAACATACCAAGTCCAAAGAAAATTTTCTTGCTCATGGGGACTTTGTTTGAAGTTGCTGTTTTCAAAATTGAAAGGTTTTAGTTAGTTCTTATTTTATGTACCTAATGTCTTTTTGTAAAGGTTTGTTTGGATCAATGCTCATTGACAAAGTGAAAGTGCCAGGTTCTACCACCCATTGGTTTTGGGCGTCGACAAACTTGAGGTCTTGGGTGTCAACTTCAAAATAGACTGTCGTTTGTTCGCCCGGAAGAAGCTCATGCTTTTGAAAGGCAATCAGTTTTTTGGCATCAGGGGCTACAGAAGCTATTTGGTCTTTGATATAAAGTTCAACCGCTGTTTTTCCAGTACGAGCACCGGTGTTTGTTAGGTTCGCTTGTAGCTTGACAGACCCTTCCCCTTGTATGGTGTCAACATCTAGTTTTAGGTTGGACAGCGTAAAGGTGGTGTAGGACAAACCATGTCCGAAGGGGTATTGAGGATAAAATCCGTCGTAACCCCAATTGACATCACGTATGTCTGTTTTTTTATGATAGTAGGGCAATATGTTCCCTGTGTATTTTGGATAGGTGTACGGCAATTTTCCGCTGGGATTGGTGATGCCAAACAGCGCATCTGCAATGGCTCTTCCGCCCTCTTGGCCAGGAAGATATGCCATGAGTATGGCGTCAGTCAACGGTTCTATCTCACGTATGATACGCGGACGGCCCTGTACCATGACCAATATGATGGGTTTGCCCAAAGGGCTGAGTTTTTTTATAAGTTCTTGTTGGGCAAGAGGCAAATCCAACGCGTTGACATCCGAAGGTTTTTCAGTGGCAGGCAACTCGCCAACACAAACTACAATTTGGTCTGCATAGCGTGCTTTCTGTACTACCTCATCAATGTTTACATCAGTCAGATAGTCTGTACCCGCACCATACAAGGTGTTTTTGGAGCCATTAATACTTTTTATAGCTTCAAAAATGGTGGCTTTACTTGGGTCATTGAACTGGGTCATTTGTCCTAAAAAAGTGCGTGACCATGCCCCATTAAGTACATTGAGAGAGTGCGCCGCATAGCCGGTTACCAAGGTTTTTGCTCCGGGTTTCAGTGGCAAAATGCCCGTGTTTTTGAGCAAAGTCAGGGACTCCGTTGCAGCTTGGTAGTTTAGGTTGATATGTTCCTCACTCCCGAGTTTTGGAAAATCTTTGGGGTTGTTGTAAGGATTGTCAAAGAGATTTAAGCGAAACTTAAGGCGCAAAACTCGACGTACAGCATCATCGACACGCGCCTGTGGAATCGCACCTGTTTCTACACCCTCTACTATATAATCTACCACATCTGCATCATAAGGGTTCATCAACATATCGAGACCCGCATTGATGGCCATCCAAGTGGCTTCTTTTTTATTGTCTACCACCTCATGGGCTTCTATCAAAAATTCTACATCGCTAAAGTCTGAAAGAACCACACCTTCAAAGCCCATTTCCCCTTTAAGGATGTCATTGATGTAGTAGCTATTTGCATGGCAAGGAATGCCATTGACCGCATTGGAGCTGACCATCACACTCATAGCCCCCGAAGCAACAGCCGCCTCAAAAGGCGGTATGAAGTACTGTCGCAACATACGCTCGGGGATAACCGCATTGGCGCGATCTTTTCCGTTGGCACCTGCACCATAACCCAAAAAGTGCTTTACACACACCGCCGTACGAGTACTGTCTGAAAGTGTGGCGCCTTGAGCCCCTTGTATATAAGCGTTTGTCATTTGAGAAACCACATAAGGGTCTTCACCAAAACTTTCCGCCATGCGACCCCAAAGTGGACTAAAGGCCACGTCTGCATTGGGATTGTAAGTCCAAGGCATAGACGCTGCGCGCGACTCATAGGATGTGATTTCGGCAGATCGAGCAACCAAGTCTGTATTACGAGATGCAGCCAAGCCAATTTGGTGGGGAAACATCACAGAGTTTTTGACATAGTTGGCACCGTGTATGTTGTCAATACCATATATTACTGGTATCCCCAACCGGGTGTTTTTAAGAGATGCGTCCTGAATGGTTTTGACTATATAGTGCCATGTGCTCGCATCGGGAAGAAAATGCGGGTGTGGGGTGTTATGAATAGAACCCACATTGAGTTTCTCAATATATTTTTTAAAACGAACGCTATCGAACTCGACTTCGCTACGCTCGTCCCAGTATCCTCCAGTCAACACACTGGGCAAACCCAAATTGAGCATTTGACCGGCCTTCTCCTCTAATGTCATTTGAGACAATAGCCCATTGATTTTGCTTTCTTCGGCAGACTCATGGGTACAGGAAAATAAAAGCGAACTCAAAAGACTCAATTTTAGAAGGGTGAAACGCATATTTATTTGGTTGGCGGGGGGTTAATGGTGGCTAACAATTGGTTTTCGTCTCCATCAAAGGTTTTGGTAATGGATCGGCCGTCGCGGGTAAGACCATCAAAAACGCCGGCTTCTACTAGATCCCATAAGGCATATTTGGCCTGCCCCTGTAGGTTGATCAGACCGAAATGATTTTCAGAGCCCATGGGGTTTTTAGCGTCTTTCCACTGTTCGTCAAAAGCTTCGAAATAAAAACAGGAAACACCGTTTTCGTTTGACCACTGGCGTAAATAGTCATGGTATTTTTTGGCTTTGTATTCGTCTGCCGCCTGAGAACCTGCTGCCCCATATAGGCCATTAGACTTAGTTGCCCAACCGGTCTCTCCAACATGTATGGGTTTGTCAACACCCAAACTCAGCATATAGTTTCTGACATCATTGTATTGCCCCGCTGCAAACTCCCCTGCTCGCTGCATGGCAGCATCTATTTGTTCAATAGCAGTCCACTCAGGCACCCGATTGTACCAAAAGTCAGGGTTATAGTGGGAATTGTGAAAAGGATAGGTGTGCATAGAAATAAAATCTACTGCACGAATCAGCTTGTTTAAATCTTCTGTATGATAGGCAGGGGAAGCCCCACCCCATGAGGCGAAATCGTCAGAGCTGGTAATCCATAAATCCTTTGGTAAATCCCCTTTCTTCTTCAACTCCTGTAGGTAATTCACCCATTTGAGTATCACGCCGGGTGGCACAAAATAACTGCTTGCCCAATGTACCATAGCCTCATTGCCCACAGCGATGACTTTAACAATATCTGGGTATTGTTGGGCATAAGCTACGGCCCGATCAATTTCTGCTGCATTGTAGGCTTCATCTTCCTGGCTATGGTCAGGATTGGGTGTCCATGCGTCTTTGCAATTGATCCATGCACCCACCATGACATACATCTCAAATTGAGGGTCCACATTTTTCATCTCACCAATTGCCTTTAACAAATGGGGCAACTCGGCCAGCTCAGTATTGTAGGTGCGTAGAACCTTAATCCCCATTGCTGATAGGATACGCATGTCATCCTTGATTTGTTCTACTGTGGGCACCGAATCTCGGGTTAGCTGTCGATATCCACCATAAGAAATTGCCTGATAATCAGGGTTGCCAAGTATCTCTGCCGCTGTCGGAGTGGTTAAAGATGTTGTACAGGAAGACATACTTGCCATCAATAACGATAGCATGAAAATTAACGCTCTATGTGAGACCCACTTTTTCAT